>JBATID010000411.1:0-1606 GCA_049667545.1 Woeseiaceae bacterium | reverse complement strand
GAACTGCCCATGCCGTCCGCTGCGTTACTATTTTCGACGATGTCGAATATCGCTGTGTCGATCAGCGACGCGACATCTCCGTCGTCGCGTCTGACAACCACGATCTTCCTCGACAGGGAGAGCGCGGCAACGCGGTCGAGAACATGTGTCAGCATGGGCTTGCCGTCGAGCATCGCCAGCAGCTTGTTGTCAGTACCAAATCGTTGGGACGCCCCCGCGGCAAGCACGACGGCAGCGATGTTGGTCACCGTATTTTTCCGCGGCGGTGCGCTGTTATTTCGGCCAGGACTGACACGGCTATTTCATTGGGATTCGTGGCCCCGATATCGAGCCCGATCGGCCCGTGAATGCAATCTGGCGAGCGCCTGGTCGCACCCAGCGCCGCGAGAGTTTGCAGCCGGTTGCTGTGAGTCGCCTGGCTGCCAAGAGCGCCGATGTAATCAGCTTCAGAGTTCAGCGCTGCGTGGAGAATGTCGCGCTCCCACTCGTGTTCGTGAAACAGCGTGACGATTGCCGTGTACTCGTCGATCGCAAGTGACGCGATACCGCTTTGCCGATGGATACGGTGCCCGTCGATTTCTTTTTGCAGCAATATATCGATCGATTCCTGATCGGGGCTGTATGCCGAGATCGTAAACCCGCCCGCCTTCGCAAGCTCACAAAATGAAACCAGGTTGGCACCTTCACCAAACACCATAAGCCGATAGTCCGGCTCGTAGCGGTTGACGATGTCGGTCTCCAGCGCGCTTTCCGGTGTGTCCAGCAAGCGCGATGCCAGCGCCGCCCGGTCAACTGCCATCCAGACCGGTTTGCGCCGCTGTTGGCGGTCGTGCGCCGCCTTGATGAGCGGAGCGCTGTTTCTTGTTTCGATAAAGAGATCGATCCCCGAACCGCAGGGCAGGACAACATCGAGATAGGGTGAACCGACGCCGTAACGCACGATCTTGTTTTCGTCGTTCTCAAGGCACCGCAGCGCTTCGGCGATGACCGCTTTTTCCGCGCACCCGCCAGTGATCATGCCAACAGACTGGCCGCTGTCGGCGACGCCAAGCTGGCTGCCCTGCGGTCGCGGCGAGGACCCGTCGATGTGCAGGAGCGTCACGAGCGCAACCCGATGGCCCTGTTCCAGCATGCCGTGACACGCTGGAATAATATTATCGACGAACAACAGTCGGCTTCCGTCTACGCAAGCCCTGCTTTTCGTAACGGCAGTTCACGAATGCGTTTGCCGGTCGCGGCAAAGTAGGCATTCACGATCGCTGGTGCGACAGGCGGAACCCCGGGCTCGCCGACGCCGCCAGGAGGTGCGGTCGACTCCATGATGTGCACATGGATGGCCTCGGGTGCTTCGCTCATGCGCACGACGGGGTAGGTATCGTAATTGCCCTGAACGACGCCGCCATCTTTTGCCGTGATTTCACCGTGCAGCGCGATGCTCATGCCGAAGATCGCAGCACCCTCCATCTGCGACGTCACGCGGTCCGGATTAATGGTTGTACCGGCATCGATCACTGTCCAGATATCGGGCACGGTCGTTAGACCTTTCTTGTCGACGCTGACTTCCGCCACGACGCCGACGGTGGACAGGAACGAACGGTGCACGGCG
>JBATID010000410.1:0-5282 GCA_049667545.1 Woeseiaceae bacterium | reverse complement strand
ACCAGCCTCCAGGACAGCCTGGGCAGCAACCCGGGCATTCCGATATCGCGCGAGACCACCCACACCTCGATTGCCGGCAGCGCGATAGTCAGGCTCACCAATAGTGTGTCCTTGACGCTGGAAGGCCGGTACCTTGACGAAGAGATCGAGTACGCAGGCGAGGCAAGCGACATTTCCTTCTCCACGCAATTTGGCGAAGATCCCTGGTGGGGCTTCATGTTCCGTACCGGGGAGATGACGGAGAACGTCGTCAAGGCCGACAAGTTCGTGCCGAAAGTTACGGTCGACTGGGCGATCGATGACAATCTCCTTGCTTACGGGTACTTCGCAAAAGCATTCAAGCCAGGCGGTGTATCGACGACCGACGCTAATGGTGACGTTCGCGACGGTGAGTACGACTCGGAAAAACTGGACGTTTACGAGCTCGGTCTCAAGACCACCGTTCGTGACGGCTCTATCCGCTGGAACAGCGCCGCGTTCCTCTACGATTACACTGACCAGCAGGTACCGTACGAGTTTATCAGCCCGACGACCGGACGGTTACAGACGACGATCATCAATGCCGGTAAAACGGAGATCAAGGGATTCGAGACAGACCTCGTCTGGAATGTCGCGTTTGTCGACGGCATGAGTCTCGCGTTAGCGTATACGTTCGCAGACGCCGAGTTCACCGACTTCAATCTGAGCAAGATCCTCGCGAAGGTTGGCGGCACGGCCAGTGCGTTCAACCGGGCGAAAGCGGGCAATGCCGATGCAGATCTGACCGGCAAGACACCGCGGATGACAGCGGAACACGCGGCGACGATGTCGTTACGCTACGTCACCGATTTTAATAACGAAATGGCCGGCTACGCTGAGCTGTTTGGTGCCTATCAATCCAGGCGCTTTCTCGGTGAAGGCAATCGCACGTGGCTTCCGGAGTACACGATCTGGGACTTCTATGCCGGGCTATCCAGGGACGGCTGGTCCGTCACACTGTTTGTCGAAAACGTGGCGGACGACGACACGATTCGTTCCGGCCTGGAAAATATCGACTTCACGTTGTTGCCCGATGGTCGGAGCTTGCCGCAAGCGATGCAGCTGTATCTGCCGCAGCCGCGCACGGCGGGTCTGCGAGTACAGATGAGCTTCGGCAACTAAGGCTCGTGATTCCCGTAGAGAGGATCGGCCGACGGCATGGTGCAGTCGGTAACAAAGCGCGCTCGATTCAATGGCTCATGAAGCACCAGTTTGATACCCCTGCGAGCTGGGCGATCAACGCTGCGCAGGCAGCGCAGTGGAGCTCGCTTGAGCAACTTCCCACGAGCGTGCAAGAAAGCTTTCTGGAGCTGTTCAACACTCATGCAGCCCTGGCAATTCGATCTTCGGCAAATGTCGAGGACTCGGAATCCTCTTCTTACGCCGGGCAATTCGATTCGGTTCTGAACGTCGCCGCCGTCGAGGATGTGCTGCCGGCCATAAAGAAGGTCATTAACTCTGCTTCAACGCAGAGTATCAAGACTTATCAGGAGACCCGGGAGGACAGGGCCAGTATTGAAATGGGCATCCTGGTTCAGGCGATGGTCGAGCCACACTACAGTGGTGTCGTATTCTCCAGGAACCCCGTTACCGGTTTTGATGAGGTCATTATCGAGGCCGTTGAAGGCGCCGGTGAACGACTTGTTCAGGAAGGCGTTACGCCGATGCGATGGGTCAACAAGTGGGGCAAATGGCTCAGCGGCAGCGAAGGCCAGTTGCCAGGTAATGTGCTGCAGCAAGTGTTGTCCGACACGCGACGGATGCATGAACTGTATGGCGGCCCGATCGACGCTGAGTGGGTGTTTGACGGTACGGACGTCTATTGGGTCCAGGTTCGGCCGATTACATCCCTGAATGTTGCAGACCGTTACTCGAATCGAATCTCGAAAGAAGTTCTCCCTGGTGCGATCAAGCCTTTGATCTGGTCCGTCAATGTTCCGATGGTTAATCGCGCATGGATCGACCTGTTTACCGAGTTGATCGGCGAGAATACGCTGTCGCCGGATCGACTCTCGAAAGCGTTCTGTTACAGGGCGTACTTCAATATGGGTCTGATCGGAGATGTATTCAAAGAACTGGGCTTCCCAGAGTCTTCGCTCGAACTCATGATGGGTTTGCAGGGCGGTGACGAGAAACCCGGCTTCCGACCGGGGTCGAGATTCATTCGCCACATCCCCAGGCTCCTGAGGTTTGCGCGGCACAAATGGCAGTTTTCGAAAGACATCGAACGGGAACTGCCGGTAGCGAAAACCGCTTTTCAACAATTTGCCCGTGAGCAACTGACGTCGCTCGACAATGCTGAATTGCTGGTCAGCATCGACAACCTGACCGGTCGCGTATCGGAGTTTGCCTACTACAACATCGTTGGCCCGATGCTGGCGCTGGCCTATGATGGGATCCTGCGAAAGAAACTGTCCAAATACGATATCGACAGTGCCGTCGTCGACATGACGGCCGATGAACCACGGCTGCTCGATTACGATCCTAATATTGCGATCTCTGCACTACAGGCGAAGTGGCTGACGCTTGATGATGATGAGCGTGAATACTGGCGGTCGATCGAGACGGTTGCACAGGTGGCCCGGCAGGACACCTCCGATTTCCAGCGTTCGCTACTGAGCTTTCTCGACGATTTCGGACACAACAGCGAATCTGGCAATGACTTCAGCAAACCGCCCTGGCGGCACCAGCTTTCTCATGTCTGGCAGTTGATCGACCAGCACACCGCACCTGAAGCCCAGGCTCAGAAGACTCGCTTCGACCAGCTCGAGTTGACTAACGGGCAACGAAGAAAGCTGAGGCGCTGGTATCAACGTGCCACTCGGTTTCGGCTTCACAGGGAACAACTCAGCGCACAGTACACGTATGGCTACGGTTTGATCCGTGATCGATTCGAATGCCTGGGGGCTCGGCTTGCATCCGCGGGCAGGCTGCGTCGGTCAGGCGACATCTACTACCTGACGCACCAGGAGGTTTCGAGCCTTGTGCAAGGCGAGTTACCTGCAGACGAGGCACAAGGACTGATCGCGCAACGTCGGCAGGAAATGATCGATCTTGCAGATGTAACACTGCCGGAGCTGATTCATGGTGATCAGCCGCCACCGCTTGAGTTCATCTACGATGACAGCGCACAGCAGCAGGCAGGCACAGCGTCCTCACCGGGCTACTACCGCGGCACGGCGCGCGTCATCACATCTGCGGAAGCCTTCGAGAAAGTGCAGCCGGGGGATGTCATCGTCATTCCCTATTCCGACGTCGGCTGGACGCCGATTTTTTCGCGAGCCGGTGCTGTGATTGCCGAGTCTGGAGGTATGTTGTCCCACTCATCGATCGTCGCGCGGGAATACGGCATACCTGCCGTCGTTTCGGTCAATCATGCGTGTCAGTGGATTCGGGATGGAGATCTGCTTGCAGTCGACGGCTTCAAAGGTGTCGTCGCCAAAGCAAGCCAGCCCGGGGGACCGAACGAGGTGCCAAAGTAGTGGACGCCTGGGCCCTTACCGCATGCATCGTCGCCGGCTACTTCATCGGGGCACTCTCGTTTGCGCGACTGATCGGAAGTATCATAGCGCCCGGTGAAGACCTCTCCTGCACGGACCTCGATATCGCAGGGTCCGATAAGAAATTGCGAATGGAAACCGTCAGTGCAACGAGCATCTCCGCGAGAAAGGGCGCATTGCCCGGTTGCACAACCGCGATTCTCGACATGGCGAAAGTGGGTCTACCGATGCTTGCTATCAATCATTGGTACTCGCCGGATCCTGTGTACATGCTCGCGTTCGCGGTTGCAGCGATCATCGGTCATAACTACCCCGTTTATCATCGCTTCGAAGGTGGTCGTGGTCTGTCGCCAATCATCGGCAGCCTGCTCGTGATTCAACCGCTGTCGATACCGGTCACAATGATCCTGAGCAACCTCATCGGATTGTTCGTATTGCGAGACCCGATGGCGGCCTACACACTTTGGCTGTTCTTTCTGATTCCCTGGATGTGGTTCTTCACCGATAACTGGCTGTTTACGGCCTACGCAGCGCTGCTCCCGGTTCTGTTTCTGCTCGCATCAATTCCGGAGATCAAGAATTACTGGGTGCTTAAGAAGACCGGTGAATTCAACAAGGCAAACAGTCTCTACGAGTCGCTGGAGCATACCGATCTCGGGCGGCCCATAAAGTACCTGCGCAAGTACGGCTTATTCAAAGATCGTAAGGACAATCCCTCTGACAATGAAACTAACGCTTAAGATCGCCGCATTATCCATCCTGTGTCTCACGTTTCCGGTGCTGGCTCACGACGGGGCAGTGCTTCGTTACGGGTCATTCATGGCTGGCCTTACGCACCCCGTGCTTGGCGCAGATCACTTTCTGGCGATGGTGAGTGTAGGCGTGGTGAGCGCGCAGATCGGGGGCAGGGCAATCTGGACTGTGCCCGGAACCTTCGTGTCAGTTATGGCGCTGGGTGCATTGCTGGGGATACAGGACGTTGGACTTGGCGCTATCGAGTTCGGCATTGCTTTCTCAGTACTGGTACTCGGGGGTGCAATAGCGGCGGACAAACGCCTGCCTGTTGCAGTGGCCATGGTTGCGGTAGCGGTGTTTGCGGTTTTTCACGGGTACGCCCACGGCGGAGAGATGCCGCAAGTTGCGGAGCCGGTACGTTATGCCGTCGGCTTTCTGACGGGTACGGCCGCGCTGCATGTCACGGGCCTCGTGATTGGCGACATCTCCCAACACTATGAGCGCGGCAAGCAGGCACTTCGCGCCGCCGGGGTCATCGTCGCCGTACTTGGCTGCGTTTTTCTCTATTCCGCTTTATCTGGAGGTTGAAGTTTGAGCGCCAGGACTAAACTCGCACTGTGGGAAATTGGCTGCGTTATCTGGGTCTGCGTTGCCGGCTCGATGCTGCATTTTGCTTTCGAATTGACCGACTACTGGACGCCGATGGCCCTGGTGGCAGCGGCCAACGAGAGTGCATGGGAACACACCAAGATACTCTTCTGGCCGGGCTTCGTTTTCGCCATCGTGCAGTACACGTATACACGGCATTTGCACAGGAATTACTGGCAGGGCAAAGCAGCCGCGCTGGCGGTAACGCCGTTGGCTATTTTCGCGTTTTACTACGGCTACATGGCCGCGTTGGATATCTGGGGTGGAAGTGCCACTCTCCAGGCCATGATGACGATCACGGTTCTGGGCGCCAGCACCGGGCAGTTCGTCAGCTATCGAATACTGACGGCGCAGTCCTTTTCCGCTGGCACCGGACGCTAC
>JBATID010000409.1:0-2033 GCA_049667545.1 Woeseiaceae bacterium | reverse complement strand
ACTCAATCTCCCCGTTGACTTGTCTCACCCCCTAGCGCCGGCGCTTGCGCCGGCCTTTTTTTTCTCCAGCCGAGGTAACGAAATGCTCCGAAAACCAAATAATGCTTCCGGACGATGGCCCATGTTGTCGCGTCGGCGCTTCGTCAAAACCGCTGGCAAGGGCTGGTGCAGCGCCTGGGCGCCGGCGCGATAGCTAGGGCGCAGGCGTGACCACCACTCAACCTTTCCGCCCTGACAGGGGTGCGGCTATCGAGCGACTATGCGAGTTTATTCCGCGGGCTGGACGGTCGTATGCCAGCAGTAGAAACTTCGATTTTGGCCCTGAGAATCGCGGCAACGTCTCTGCACTTTCGCCCTACCTGAAGCATCGGCTGTTCACTGAGCGGGAATTGTTAACCGCCGCGCTGCGTCTGCATAGCGAAGCTGATGCCAAAAAGTTTGTTGAAGAAGTTTTTTGGCGAGCTTACTTCAAAGGATGGATGGAGCAGCATCCGAGCGTTTGGACGGCATATCGCGCGGGCGTTAACAGGCAACTTGATGCACTCGCGTCCGATGAGCGCTTGCACGCGCGTTGTGAACGTGCAACCTCCGGGCAGACTGGAATCGAGTGTTTTGACGCGTGGTCCAAAGAGCTGACAGAAACCGGGTACCTGCACAATCACGCTCGCATGTGGTTCGCGAGCATTTGGGTCTTCACGCTGCAGCTACCCTGGGAACTCGGCGCTGATTTCTTTTACCGCCACCTTCTCGATGGCGATGCGGCCAGCAATACATTGAGCTGGCGTTGGGTCAGCGGCTTGCACACTCCCGGGAAGACCTATCTCGCGCGCGGGTCCAATATCCGGGACTTTACGAACAACCGGTTCGATCCCAGCGGACAGCTGGCTGATGCGGCACCGGCGGTGTCTGAGTCAGCCGTCCACCCGCTGCAGCCTTTGCCGCAGTCGGAGCGCAACCCCGTCGGCCGCCCCTACGGGCTCTTGATAACGGAAGAGGATGCATTTACAGAAGACGTGGGGCTTAGTGCGGCGCCCGGTGCCATCCTTGCAGCGGTTGCAACGCAGGCGCGGTCACCTGCGCCGGTCAGCATGCCGGTGCGCCAGTTCGCGCTCGGTGCGGTAGCCGACGGATTGTCTCGCGCCGAAAAGCACTTTCGAGTGAGAGGATCCCAGGCAGCCACTAATGACTGGAGCACGATGCTCATCCAGTGGGCCGCGGACCACGATCTGGATACCATTGTCACAGCGTACGCGCCGGTGGGTCCGGTTGCGGAGCGCATCGCGAAAGCCAAAAAGGAACTTGCGACGCGCGGCATTCAGTTGCGCCAGGTCCGACGCGACTATGATTGTGTTACCTGGCCCTATGCGACCAGAGGCTATTTCAAACTGAAGGCCAGGATTCCAGAAATGATCGAAAAATTGCGCGTACGCCCGGACGAGGCGATCGCCAGGCTCGCAGCGGGCTGACTGCCAGACCTGCGCTGTTTTATAGAATGTCTGCAAGCCTCGCAGCCAGCTTATTGGCGCTGGCAAAAGCGGCCTCGACCCGCCCTCTGATAAACCAGTCCCCGCAGGCCCCAAGCTGCAATCGCTTGTCGACATGAAACGGCTCACCCTGCTGTTTATCGATATTCGCGAAGCGCCAGCGATGCAGGTACTCGTAGACCGGTTTGTTGACGGCCACACCCACGACCCGCTCGCATTGCTCGCGCAAGTGCGCCCGAATCGCTGCCGAATCGTTATCGATATTTTCGTCTGCCCAGGCGTTCGTTGAGTGCGCAACGAGCGTAACAGCATCACGCCGGCCCGGTTTACTGCTATTGGCTGACAGCCAGCTGATGTCTGCATCGCCTATTAGCGCCGCATCCCACGGCAAATCCAGTGGCGCATCGAAACCCAGCAGCAGCGCGCAGCATGCCCGCATGCGGGCAGTAACCGCGCGCTCTGAAATACCGGATTCGGCGGGCGCCAGCCGCGCAGTCTGGGGTGCAGGCGCGGTAAGGACGACCCAATCGAAGTCACCGAGATCGGTAC
>JBATID010000408.1:0-1797 GCA_049667545.1 Woeseiaceae bacterium | reverse complement strand
CAGATCGATCTTATTGTTCGCGGCGACTACGTCGTCAGCATGGACGAAGCGGGTACCCTCCTCGAAGACGGCGCGGTCGCGATTGACGACGGGGTGATACTGGCGATCGGGCCTGCTTCTGATATCGAGGCTGCGTATTCTGCCAGGGAAGTCATGCCGGGCGACCGGCGGATCGTCCTGCCCGGACTGGTCAACGGGCACTCGCACGCAGCGATGACGCTGCTGCGCGGTGTCGCCGATGACCTGGCGTTGATGGACTGGCTCAACAATTATATCTTTCCTGCTGAAGTCCAGTTTGTTGATCCCGAGTTCGTACGGATCGGCACCGAACTTGCCTGCTGGGAAATGATTCGTGGCGGCACGACGACGTTTGTCGATATGTATTACTACCCGGACACCATTGCCGAGGTCGTCGACAGCTGTGGCATGCGCGCGCTGATATCCGCCACCGTTATCGATCAACGCAGCCCCGACGCCGAGAACGCTGTTGATTCCATCGACAAAGCCAACGGTTTCATCGAACGCTGGCAGGGCAAGAACGATCGAATCACGCCGATATTCGGCCCGCACGCGAACTATACGCTCGACAAGGAGCAACTCGCGGCAACCCGTGCTGCCGCAATTAAGTTTGGCGTACCCATCAGCATCCACCTGTCGGAGTCGCCGTTCGAGGTGCAGTACTCGAAAGACACCTACGGCACGACCAGCATCAATATGCTGGAGTCGATCGGGTTCTTCGACGGCCCGACGATCGCAGCGCATGTTGTCTGGCCAATGCCCGAAGAGATTCCGATACTTGCCAGGCGCAAGGTTGGGGTCATTCACAACCCGACATCCAATATGAAAATCGCCTCCGGCATCGCACCGATCGCCGCAATGCTCGAGGCCGGCGTACGCGTTGGCATCGGCACCGACGGTGCCGCGAGCAATAATGACCTCGACCTGTGGGAAGAGATGCGCCTGGCGTCGTTATTGCAGAAAGTCGATCGCATGGATCCCGAAGTACTGTCCGCGACGACGGTGCTGACGATGGCGACCCGCGGCGGTGCGACGGCGATTGGTCTCGGCGACAGCATCGGCTCTCTGGAAGTTGGCAAGAAAGCCGACCTGATCCAGGTGGCGTTCGATGACGTGCATCACGTGCCGACGTATGACGTCGTATCACACCTTGTGTGGGTCACCGACGAACAGGACGTAGCGTCCGTCGTCGTCGACGGCAAGGTACTGATGCGCGAAGGCACAATGCTCACGATCGATACCGACCGGGTCGCTGCTGACGCAACGGCCCTCGCCGCTCGCATCCAGGCGGCACTGAACGAACGCAAGGAGGTGCACTAACAAGAAATGGGGCCGGATACCATTTTCCTACGGCCTCTTTTCCTGGTACTTGGGAGAAAAATGGTATCCGGCCCTTTTTCTTGAAAGCTTAAGGAGAACATCATGGGGAAGAATATTGGTGCCGGTATTGTCGGTGTTGTAATCGCTATAGCGCTCGTTTGGCTAATTGAAATGGTCGGACACTCGGTCTACCCACCGCCACCGAACCTGGATTTCGCAGATGCCGATGCCATGCGTGACTATATGTCGACGTTGCCGATTGGTGCATTCCTGTTTGTTGGTGGCGCCTGGTTTGTCGCAACCTTGTGCGGCACGTTTGCCGCCTGCAAGATCGGAACTGCAAAACCGATCGTTTTCGCCAGCGTCGTTGGTGGGCTCATGCTGATCGCTACCGCAGCGAATCTCCTTATGATCCCTCACCCGCTCTGGTTCTCGATACTTGGTGTCGTTGGCATCATC
>JBATID010000407.1:0-2617 GCA_049667545.1 Woeseiaceae bacterium | reverse complement strand
GGCTGGCACCGCTCCTGATGGCGATAGCTGCTGTGCTTGTTATGCCGGAACGTGAGCGGCGCGACATCGGCCTGTTTGCCGTAATTGGCGTTGCCACTCTTTTGATTATTCAGATTCTGCTGTTACTCGGCCTGCGAATACGCATCGACGTAGGCCGCGCTGTCTTGATCTACAGCGGCGTTGCGATGCTCTGTGCCTACCTGGTGGAAGACATCAAGAAGGAATCGGTCAATGCCTTCAAGAAAGGCTCCGACTTCCTCTCCGCCGGTCGTCTGGAGCCCGCGTTTGCCGAGTTTCGTCGCTGCAATCCGTCCGATACCGTTGCGGCAGTCATGTACAAGCTGTCGTTAGCCTTCGAGCAGCAGGCTAAGCCCGAGCGCGCTGAAGCTGTGATTGACTGGATGAAGCGCACGCACGTGGGGCCACAATCCGGGCTGGCACCGACGGAACTCGGCGCCGGGATACCCAAACGCCTCGGGCGATACGTGATAGAGCGGCGCATCGGGCGCGGCGCTATGGGTGCCGTGTACCTCGCGAAGGACCCACGCATCAATCGGTCAGTCGCTGTGAAGGTCATCCCCATCGAGAAAGAATTTGAAGATGAGGAACTCAAGGAGGCGCGCCTGCGATTTTATCGGGAAGCCGAATCGGCCGGTCGCCTGACTCATCCGAATATCATAACGGTCTATGACGCCGGCGAGGACAACGGACTGGCTTATATAGCGATGGAGTATGTGCCCGGCATCCCGCTAAAGGACTTCACGCAGCCAACGCGCCTGCTCGCGCCGAAGCGTGCCCTCGAACTCGCAGCCCTGACGGCCGACGCGCTGGACTACGCCCACAACCAGGGTGTTATTCATCGTGACATCAAGCCGGCGAACCTGCTCTATAACCCGAAGGACGCTTCGCTGAAGATCAGTGACTTCGGTGTGGCCCGCATGACCGACAACAACAGTACCAAGACCGGCATTGTTCTCGGGACGCCCATGTATATGTCGCCGGAACAGCTCGGTGCGGAGGACCTTTTAGGTTCCTCGGACTTATTCTCACTTGGTGTTACCCTGTACGAGCTTCTGATTGGCGAAGCGCCGTTCAAAGCGACGAATATTGCTGTCTTGATGACCAAGATTACGACCGATAATCCGGAACCGGTGGCCAGCCGCCGCAACGGCATACCAGCTTCCGCCGATGCCATTTTGGCCAAGGCGATGGCAAAAAGACCACAAGATCGATTCTCCTGCGGCGCCGAAATGGCGGTTGCCCTCAGGAATTGTGCGAGACTCTCGTAACACAGCGCTGACCGGATCCGATGAACCTACGCGATAAAATAGCAATTGCCGAGCTGACTGATACGGGTCGCGTGCGTGATCACAATGAGGATGCGATCGGATCGAATCCGGATATCGGCCTGATGGTTCTTGCTGATGGTATGGGCGGCTACAACGCGGGTGAAGTCGCCAGCGGCATCGCGGTACAAATCGTGACCACGTTGGCTGAGGATGGCGCGAAGCGCGAAGAGCGCGACGACATCGACCCACACAGCGGCATGATGCGGCAGTCCATTGTGTTGCGCGATGCGGTTTATCGCGCGAATAAAATCATCTTCCAGACGGCGCAGAGCCAGACTCACTGCGAGGGTATGGGCACGACGATCGTGGCCTGCATGTTCTATGACAACAAGGTATCGATTTGCCACGTTGGTGATTCGCGCGCTTATCGTTTCCGGGACAAGAAGCTCGATCAGATGACAGCGGACCACTCACTCTTGCAGGAACTCGTCGATCGAGGATTTTATTCCGAGGAAGAGGCGCAGCGCTCCACGAACCGTAACTACGTGACGCGGGCACTCGGCGTCGAACCAACGGTCGAGGTCGAGGTGCACGAGCACGAAGCGAAGAAAGGCGACATTTATCTACTGTGTTCAGACGGCTTGCCTGACATGGTCGAAGATGACGACATTCACTTAACTATCAGTACTTTTAATGATAGTCTTCAGGTGGTTGGTCAACAGCTGGTTGACTTGGCCAACGACCACGGCGGGCGAGACAATGTGTCGGTTATGCTTGCGCAGGTAAAGGAACCTTTCCCAGTGAGGCGAGGGATACTTGCGAAGCTTATCGGTCTGTTTCGCTCATAGGGAACGCAGCGGTCTAAGAGCGAGAAAACATGGCACGGTTAATCCTAAGCCTCGACAATCAGGTCCTGGCTGAATACAACATGTCCAAAGAGCGCTACACGATCGGGCGCCTGCCGGACAACGATGTCAGGATCGATAATCCTGCGGTCAGCGGCCATCATTCGCTGATCATCAATATCCTGAACGATTCCTTCCTTGAAGATCTGAACAGTACCAACGGTACGTATGTCAACGGGAAGTTGATCAAGAAACATGCGCTGCAAAACGGTGACGTGATTACCATCGGCCACCACCAGATGCGCTTCTCGGATCAGGATGCCAACCAGCCCGAGCAGGATGAGTTTGAAAAAACCATGGTCATTCCGGCTGGACAACAGGATGCCGATCAACTGATAGCGGCGGAAAGAGCAGCCGAAAGAGCCGTGGCGGAAGCGCGGGCGGCGGAATCTGCTCCGGCCGCCGGCTACGCGGCGGCCGCAG
>JBATID010000406.1:0-2246 GCA_049667545.1 Woeseiaceae bacterium | reverse complement strand
GTGTTGCTCTCGATATTCGCGGGATTATTTGTCGTTTCTGTCGGCGGCACCGTCTTATCGAGCAAAGATTCGGACGCCGAATACACGATTCGCTTCTCCTTCCTTGGCTCGCCCGAGGATGAGGACTACGACGGCGCGTTGGTTTTCAAGCAGTATGTCGAGAGCCACAGTAACGGCCGTGCAGAAGTCGAGCTGTATCCGTCCGGCCAGTTCTGCTCCAACGAACGCGAGTGCCTCGAAGGCATGCAGACCGGCGTACTGCAAGTGTTCATGCTTACGACCGGCAGCCTGGGCAGCATCTTTGCCCCCGGGCAAGTTCTCGACCTTCCCTACACGTTTCGCGACGACGCGGTGGCCGAATGCGTTCTTGACGGTCCGATGATTGCTGAATTGCGCGGCGCCATACTCGAATCCAATATGCCGATTCGACTCATGACCATCTCGAATACCGGTGGCTGGCGGAATTTTGCTTCAACGGACACGCAGATCCGGACACCTGCGGATATCAAGGGCCGCAAATTCCGCACGATATCCGCCACCGTTCAACAGGAATTGGTACGGCAGCTCGGTGGTAATCCGACGCCAGTCGCCTGGTCGGAGGTCTACACCGCTTTGGCAACCGGCGTGGTTGAGGGCACCAAAAACGGTATCCAGGATATTGTTGGCATGAAGCTCCACGAACAGATCAAATTCGTGACGCTCGACGGCCACAGTTACATGGGTGGAATGTGGTGGTTTTCGGAGGTCAGCTGGCAGGAACTGCCACCGGAAATACGGCGCATCGTCTACGACGGATTCCAGGAATTGAAGACGGTCACACGGGGCGTCATCAAACGCCGGGAAATAGACGCATACCGCGAATTCGAGGAGTCCGGTGGCACGCTGTACGTGCCGACTCCCGAGGAAAAAGCGTTATTTCGTGAGGCCGCAAGTGGGATGCGCGACTGGTACGTGGAGAAATACGGCGGTGAATGGCTGCAGAAACTCGATACCGCCATCGCAGCGTGCGAGGCGCAGATCGACGACGCGTATAGAAACGCCGTAACAGATTGATTATCAAGTATTTAATTGCGACTTGCCTGGCACCAGAGGCCCACGGACGGCGATTGCGCCGGCGACCTTAGGGCTGCGTCATAACTGGCGCGAACTAAAACTCTGTATTATAGTCATCTATAAGACATATGTTTTAAATGAAACCCATTCCGGGGGGGGAACACCATGAAAGCACCAATCTTAAGACTGCGGCATAAGCTGGCGGCGTCAGCATTGTTTCCGCTTTTGGCACTTGGCCTCAGCATGCCGGTTGCCGCACAGATAGAAGAGATTGTCGTCACGGCCACCAAACGCGAAGAAAACGTCCAGGATGTTCCGGTGTCAGTTACCGTGCTGTCTTCCCAGACGATTCAGAATGCAAACGCTGTCGGATTTGAGGGATTGCAAGCACTCATTCCGTCTGCATCCTTCCGCAAGGGCAATACGACACGCAACTCTTCGGTCGTCATTCGTGGCTTGGGAACGATTTCCTTCAGCACCGCCGCTGAGCCGAGCGTGTCGACCGTTGTTGACGGTGTTGTGCTGGGTCGTTCAGGGCAGGCTTTTGGCGATCTTTACGAACTCGAGAGAATGGAAGTCCTGCGTGGCCCGCAGGGTACCCTGTTCGGCAAGAATGCGTCTGCCGGTGTCGTCAACATTACAACGAAGCGGCCCACTGAAGAGTTCGAGGGATTTGTCGATCTGTCTTTCTTCCAGGACAACGAAACCCGTCTTCAAGCCAAGATTTCGGGCCCTTTGAGCGACAACGCGCGCGGCAGCATCACGGCGTTCAAAGGCGACTTCGACGGCTTCATTCGAAACGTCTACAACAATCAGATGACAAATGGCTACGATCGCACAGGGGTTCGGGCGATGCTCGAATACGAACCCACCGAAAACATCAGCGCCTTGTTTATTTATGAGGATTACGAAGCGACCGATAATTGCTGCGCCGACGTCGAAGGCTTGCCGAGTGGTCGACATCCCGGCTCAGAGGCGCTGCCAAACAGCCTGGGCATAGTCAACGGCGTCGCCGACATAGACCTGGATCAGCGCAGAGTCGATCATGACCTGACGACCGTGACGCTCGACAGCACTACGGCATTTTCTGCACAGCTCGACATTGATATTGGCGACCTGACTTTGACATCGATTACGGCGCGCCGAACCTGGAATAACACAGAGATTCGCGAGGGTGATTTCACCTCGATTGG
>JBATID010000405.1:0-4215 GCA_049667545.1 Woeseiaceae bacterium | reverse complement strand
GTATCGACTAGCCACTGACCACCTTGGGAGACTCAATGAACGCACGTCCGTCAAGCACGATCGATACGGCGAATATTCTCGGCCATTTTATTAACGGCAACGAGGTCAGCGACGATAACCGTCCGCAACCCGTCACCAATCCGGCGACGGGACGCGTCACGCGCCACGTCGCCATGGCATCGAAGACGACTGTCGAGGATGCCATTGCCGCAGCGGAAGCGGCTTTCCCCGCGTGGCGAAATACCCCGCCCGCGAAGCGTGCGCGCATCATGTTCAAGTTTAAGCAGCTGCTGGAAGAACATGCGGGTGAGATCGCTGCGGCGATCACCGACGAACATGGCAAAGTACTCGATGATGCGATGGGCGAATTCGGCCGGGGCGTCGAAGTTGTCGACTACGCCTGCGGCATTCCCGAACTCCTGAAGGGTGAATACTCGCGCAACGTCGGCCCCGGTATCGACAGCTGGTCCGATCATCAGCCGCTGGGCGTCGTCGCGGGCATTACCCCGTTTAACTTTCCTGCGATGGTGCCCATGTGGATGTACCCGATGGCGATTGCCTGCGGCAACACGTTCGTGCTGAAACCGTCGGAGAAAGATCCGACAGCACCGATGATCGTCGGCCGCCTGTTGAAGGAAGCAGGCCTCCCGGACGGCGTTTTCAACCTGGTCAATGGCGACAAGGAAGCGGTAGACACCTTGCTCAACGACGCGCGCGTACAGGCGATCAGCTTCGTCGGCTCTACGCCGATCGCTGAATACATCTACACGACCGGCACCAAAAATGGCAAACGCGTGCAAGCGCTCGGCGGCGCCAAGAACCATGCGATCATCATGCCCGATGCTGATGTGGACAACGCGGTCAGCGCCCTGATGGGCGCAGCCTTTGGCTCCTGTGGCGAGCGCTGCATGGCGATCTCGGTCGCCGTTTGCGTGGGCGACGAGACCGCTGACGCCGTGGTCGGCAAGTTAATTGAGCAAATCGACAATCTCAAAGTCGGTGCCGGCACCGACAACGCCAACAACATGGGACCGCTGGTAACGCAGGCACATTTTGAAAAGGTGCGCGGCTACGTTGATCTGGGCGTGGCGGAAGGTGCAAACCTCGTGGTCGATGGTCGCGGATTGGTGGTGGCGGATCATGAGGACGGGTTCTTTCTGGGCCCCTGCCTGTTCGACAAGGTCACCGCCGCGATGCGTATCTACCAGGAAGAGATCTTCGGCCCCGTATTGTGCGTTGTCAGGGCCGCATCGGAAGAAGAGGCGATGCGCCTGATCGACAGCCACGAGTACGGCAATGGCACCTGCATCTTCACTCGCGATGGCGAGGCAGCACGTTATTTCGCGGACAATATCAAAGTCGGCATGGTCGGCATCAACGTGCCGCTGCCAGTGCCGGTTGCCTACCACAGCTTTGGTGGCTGGAAGCGCTCGCTGTTTGGCGACCTGTACGCTTACGGACCGGACAGCGTGCGTTTTTACACGCGCCGCAAGACCATCACGCAGCGCTGGCCCTCAGGCGGTGTTCGTGAAACCGCCCAGTTTTCGTTCCCCGGTCGCCAATAACGATTTCTGCGATACAATCACCGTCCCGCCCGTTCCGGAGATAGTGATGAAAAAGCTTGCTTTTCTGCCTTTACTGCTGGCGTCGCTGGCATTTGCCCAGGACGCCGAAATTACATTCAGTTCCACTGAAATCGAGCCCGGCATATTCATGATCGAAGCTCAGGGTGGCTTCGGCGGCGGTAACATGGCGGTACTGGTTGGCGATGGCCAGGTCGCAATGATCGACGATGGCCTGCCGCCGCTGGCCGAAAATCTGCTCACCCACGTTACCGCGACGGCGGGTGGACCGATTGACTTCATGGTCAATACGCACGTTCATGGCGACCATGCCGGTGGCAATGCGCATTTCGCCGCGAGCGGCACTGTCGTGTTTGCGCACGATAATATTCGCAAACGGCTGCTCGAAGATGCGTCAGGTGCCGGCGGCGCCGACGGCTTACCCGTGGTGACATTCGGCGACGGAGTGACGTTTCACCTCGGCACCATCGAAGCCCGCGTCATGCACATGCCGGTGGCGCACACCGATGGCGACGCCGTGATTTACTTCCCGGGTGCCAATGTCATTCATACCGGTGACATCCTGTTTCACGCGATATTCCCGTACATCGACCTCGATAACGGCGGCACGGTCGACGGGTACATTGCCGCGCAGAAGCAAATCCTTGCGTTGGCGGACGATGCGACAAAGATCATCCCGGGCCACGGTACGATCACCGACAGGAATGGAATGCAGGCGGACCTCGAAATGCTGGTCGAAAGCCGGGCGCTCGTCGCTGCGCTGGTCGAAAAAGGCATGAGCGCCGATGACATCGTCGCCGCAAACCCGCTTGAGCTTTACGAGAGCTACAGCTGGGGCTTCATCACGACAGAGCGTATGACACGCACGCTGGTACGCTCACTGACATCGGAATAAGCAAAACCATGAATACACAAAAGTGCGCAGATTTCGTCAACGCCATGTGGGACGACTCGATCATCCCGGAAATCGCCGAGTACATTAAGGTCCCTAACAAGTCGCCACATTTCGATCCCGACTGGGAGCAGAAGGGCCACATGGAAACGGCGGTCGAGATGCTCGAAGCCTGGTGCCTCAAACAGCCGATCAAGGACATGCAGGTCGAGATTGTGCGACTACCCGGCCGCACACCGGTGCTGTTTATTGAAATACCCGGGCAATCCGACGATGTCGTGTTGCTGTATGGCCACTATGACAAGCAGCCCGAGTTCAGCGGCTGGGATGCAGACCTGGATCCATGGACGCCCGTCATCAAGGACGGCAAGCTCTACGGGCGCGGTGGCGCCGACGACGGCTACGCGACGTTTGGTTCGCTGACCGCGATTCGCGCCCTGCAGGAACAAGGTATTCCGCACGCGAACTGCGTGGTCATCGTTGAAGGCTGCGAAGAAAGCGGCAGCTTCGACCTGCCGTTTTACATTGACCTGCTTGAAGACCGTATTGGCTCTCCGGACCTGGTGGTCTGTCTCGACGCCGAGTGCGGTAACTACGATCAGCTGTGGTGCACGACGTCGCTGCGCGGCAATCTGACGGGTACTTTGCGCGTCGACGTACTGACCGAGGGCGTGCATTCCGGCACCGCGAGCGGCGTTGTACCGTCGAGTTTTCGCATTGCGCGGCAGCTAATCAGTCGCATCGAGGACGAGTCGAACGGACAGATCTTGCTGGATGACCTGCACGTCGAGATTCCGCAGCAGCGACTGCAGCAGGCGGAACTCGCGGCCGAGACTTTAAAGGCCTCGGTTTACGCCAAGTTCCCGTGGGCCGTTGACGCGCCCGTGCCGGCTGAATCTCATACCGAACTCCTTCTGAATAACACCTGGCGCCCGACGCTGGCGGTAACCGGTGCCGCTGGTATGCCGGCACTCATTGATGCCGGCAACGTCCTGCTGCCATACACAACGTTGAAGCTGTCCTTCCGCTTGCCGCCCACTTGCGATGCTGACAAAGCGGCGGATGCCGTGAAGCAGGTGCTCGAGGAGGACACGCCACCGTTGGCTAAAGCGTCTTTCGACGTGGAGTCCACGATGGCTGGCTGGAACGCGCCGGCCGTCGCAGGGTGGCTCGAGGCGTCAATGCATAAAGCGTCCGGTCAGTTCTTTAGCAAGCCTTCGATGTACATGGGTACCGGCGGCACGATACCGTTCATGGGCATGCTCGGCGAACGCTTCCCGGAGGCGCAGTTCCTGATTACCGGGCTACTCGGTCCGAAGTCGAACGCGCATGGTCCAAACGAGTTCCTGCACATCGAAACCGGGAAGCGTCTGACGGCCTGCGTCGCGCAGGTTCTCGAGGATCATTTCACTCGCTGAGAATGCGGCGTGCCGGCAATCGCATGACATCCAAACACAGCGACTTCCAGTTCGGCAAGCTGATCCGGCTTGCCGCCGGCGTCGGTATGATTGTGCTACTTGTACAGTTCGCCCTCGAAGGCGGGCCGGCCGAATTGCTGCGCCAGCTGGCCGCAATCCGCTGGCACGGCTGGCTAATCCTGTGCGGCATGTCCGTTGCTGTATTAGCCGTTTTGTCGCGCCTGTTCCAAATATCCCTTCAGGTTATCAATGTCAGGATGCCGTTCCCGACCGCCTTCGACTACAGCACGATGAATAACTTCTTCAACTCGATCCTGCCGAT
>JBATID010000404.1:0-4720 GCA_049667545.1 Woeseiaceae bacterium | reverse complement strand
ATGTTGTACGTGGTGGCGCCGGAGCTGAAAACCTGCGCCCCTGGCAAGCTGCGGGCGAAGAGGGTGCCGGCGCTCGAGATCGTGATTCGCATGGGTGATGTTGCATCGGCGGGCATGTTCAATTTTGCCGACGTCGCCTCAAAAGGCGGCGACGCTGAACGTGAACGGCTGGCGGCATTACGTACGGAGCTGCGTCCGGACGACCCGATCAACATCCAGTTTACGTCGGGTACCACGGGCAGCCCGAAGGGCGCCACGCTGACCCACTGCAATATTCTCAATAACGGTTACCTGATCGGTGCCGGCATGCAGCTGACATCTGCGGATCGTTTGTGCATGCCCGTACCGTTGTATCACTGCTTCGGCATGGTGCTCGGCAACCTCGCGTGCTTTTCGCACGGCGCGACCGTCGTGTATCCGAGCGAGGTTTTCGATCCTGAGTCGACGTTGCGGGCAGTCCAGGAGGAACGCTGTACTGCGCTGCACGGTGTACCAACCATGTTCGTCACCGAACTCAGTCATAAGGATTTCGACAGCTTCGATTTGCGAACCCTGCGAACCGGCGTCATGGCCGGCGCGCCCTGTCCGGTGGATGTCATGAAGCGGGTGATCTCCGACATGCACATGAAGCATATCCTGATTGGCTACGGCCAGACCGAGCTGAGCCCGGTCAATCACCTGACGCTACCGGACGACCCACTGGAAAAGCGCGTCGAGACCGTCGGCCGGGCGGTGCCCTGGCTCGAAGTAAAACTTATTGACCCGGAGGGCCGCGTTGTCCCGATCGGCGAGCGCGGCGAGGTTTGCACGCGCGGCTATTCCGTCATGCTCGGTTATTGGGAGGATGAAGAACAAACACGCGCGACTATCGATGAGGCGCGCTGGCTGCACTCGGGCGACCTCGGGATGATGGACGACGATGGCTACCTGCAGATTGTCGGCCGCATCAAGGACATGATTATTCGTGGCGGTGAGAACATTTATCCGCGCGAAGTCGAAGAGTTTTTGTATACGCACCCTGCGATCAGTGAAGTTCAGGTATTTGGCATCCCGGACCCGAGGATGGGCGAAGAAGTGTGTGCCTGGATACAACTAAAGGAAGGGCGCTCACTGTCCGAAGATGATGTTAAAACTTTCTGTAAAGGCCAGATAACGCATTTCAAGATTCCGAAACACGTGCGTTTTGTCGAGGAATTCCCGATGACCGTTACGGGCAAGATTCAGAAATTCAAGATGAGCGAGATGATGGTTGAGCAGTTGGCGAGTACTGCTGTTCCTTCACACTAGTAAGGTGTCGGTTCACGGTTAATTGCGTCGGACTCGCGGCGATGAAAATATTCCCGCTCCAAGTGACACTGATAATCGCAGGTGGGCGCCATCAAAATGACGCCCACCGTTTTCAGCAGCGAAGAATCAGGGAAGTACCCCCGCAAATGTTGCTGCGATTACACCGTATCCATCCGGAGTGGCATGGATGTTGGGGCCAACCGGCGGTGGTACGCACATGTAGGTCCACTGACATATCAACGCCGCATTGAGCGGCACCTGAACAGGCAGCGGCGGAAGGTCAACCAGGGTCCAGACGTCTGAGAAGAATGCACTGGCCACATCAGCCACCGGAATCCCGAAGGAGCTGTACGTTGGACCGAGGATGACATAGTTCAGAAAATCCGCTAATCCTGCCGACTGCAGGGCCAGAACCTGTCCCGCAGGACCGCTCAGCCATGCCGCCAGAAACGTATTGTAATAGTTCATTCCTACAATCGGCGTTCCTGGAGCTGCGGCATCGCGCAGTGCAGTCAGTATCACGGGTAAATTGGTGGAAATCTTGAAAAGCGCACCATTGATACAATCGAAGTCCACAACCGTCCCGACAATACAACCGTCCGCAAGGATGTCGTTGACACCCATATCGATCGTAATGAGTTCGACCTTGTCCTTATGGGCATGCAGGAAACTGACCGCTTCAGCGAGCTGCGAGCCCTTCGGGTAAGTGCATATCCCGCCCGCCATCATGGTCGCTGTTGTTTCTCCCGGACACCCGAGCTTAACCAACCGAATCTTGCGATAGCGCGGCTCAATAATGTCGAACAGCTGATCCGCATAGCCTTCGTTGGTTCGCTGGTTGTCCCCGTTCTCATCGGGTTGAATCCCGACTGACAACGAGGTGCCTACTGACACGTAGTATCGGACTCCCTTGTTGTCTGCCCCAGCGAATGCTGGAAAAGCCAGGATCAAGAGTGCCAGCCACCCGTACCGAAATACGTTCGTTTTGACGTTCATGCCACAAACTCCCTTTGGTTATGCGCCGAAAAAATTTCGGCGTAGGATGAAGGTACGTAACGCGTGCCCGATACTCATGAGGACAAGTTGATTGATTCCTTATGATTTAGTGGTGGGTTTGTGATGGCAGCCCACGTGTCCCTGACTGTGGTCAGGTATGTCTTTATCAGGAACGAGCCTGGTCTCCGGGGAGGTTGACTGTCATTTACGGGATGTACCAGGGCCCAGCATGCGGTCATCTGCAGAAATTATGGTCTGCACCAGGCGACCGTCGCTTGACGCCCGCTAAGGGCCCCAAGCAGCCAAGCCTATGTTGACTGCCTACCGATTTACTTCATCCAACTGGCGTCATTGAAAAACTTCTTGTTGATCTCCGTGTGCGGTTGAGCAAAATGCAGCTTTACGCCTGCCGGATCAGCTACGTAAGTAATCAGCCAACCCCACGGTGTGATCTCTGGTTCCGTAATTGTAATGCTCGGGTGAAGCTTGTCGAGCTTCAGCCCCTTCATATACTCATACCAAGCCCGTGTATCCTCAACCCAGAACTGCATCATCGCGTTTTGAGGCGGTTCGATATTGTGGTGTAGTGATACCAAAAATCGTTGATCACCAAAGTTCGTTGCAAATTCGCACGCACTTCCGCCATCGTCCCATAACTTTTGGAACCCAAGATCTGTATAGAAAGACTTGGTGGCCTCATAGTTCTCCGGCGTACAGATAATGAAAGGTCGGAAGTCTCTTATTGTTGGCATCTTCGGTCTTGTTCCGGACATAACTTCACTCTCTGATAGTCTTGAGGTTGTTTGTCCGACGTAAATGGAGGTGAGGCTTTTCAACAGTGTACGTCGGAGCTGTCTGCTTCGAGTCAGTAGCAGTCGCTGTGTCATCCTAACACTCGACAGGGTGCTTACAGCCAGAAGTGGTCATTGGAGCTTGTTCAACCTGGGCGGCCAGCAACCACCGGCGGCGAGGAATTTGTCGATGACAATAGTGACGGTGATGTCGCAATGGCCAAAGGTGCCGCGACCCGTACTGAGAGATCTTACCAGTCTTCGATGGGCGTCCTGCCAGACATCCAGCTCCATTCCACGTCGGTCATAAACCAGGTGTAGGCTTCGAGGTCACTTACGCCCCAATCCTGGAATGCCCGGACCTCCTCGAACAGCACGGTGGCGTGGTCGCCGCTGGGATCATTGAGCAAATCATTGAAACATGCCATCAAGTTGTTGGGCTTGTCGGGCGCTGATTCGAGGGCCCTGGGTAGCCACTTGTGGTAAGGGAAAAGCCTGCGATTGTGTGCCAGGATCAACCGGCCGGCGAAAAGTGCGAGCTGACTGGCGGCGCGGGTCAGCGTGTAGCGGTTGCCGTGGCGTTCGGCCTCGTGGATGAACCAATGTTGCATGAACGCCATGCTGTAGAAGGCTCTGATGCGCTCATCGTGCCCGGCCTCGGGATAGACAGGGATGCGTTGCAGCAGGCCATCGAGGCCGGGGACGTGCGAGTAGGCGACGAAGGCGCCCTCGAACGCAGCGCGGGAAGGTTCGTTACCCTTTTCAGCCAGGTCTGACAGGAACGCGAGATTGATGATCTTGCCGTCAACAAAACCGCCGTTGTAGTCACATAGGTCTCTTCGATTGATAAACAGGTCGCGCGCGGCTCGGCGCCGCTCGAACGCTTCATCGGTGGCGATGATTAGGAAGTCCACATCCGAGTCCTCGCGGGCGCACCCTTTGGCGACAGAGCCCCCGATGATCAGTCCACGGAAGCGTGGGTCATCGCGATAGGCGTCGGCCAGGCGTCCGATAGCTCGCTGGTGGTGGTCGCGGATCTGCACGCCTGCAGTATAAGGAGTCACATCTGCGTAGTAGATAAACGTCTCCTAAGGGTTGCGGGTTCAATCGGTGGTTGCAACACCTGGACTCTAACTATAGAGCAGGAGGTGTTGTTTATGAAGTACCGAAAGAGGATTTGCTACACGGATGCGCTGCTCTGCAAAATCTGAAGACGCTCGAAAGGTTGGTATCTATGACTGAACTCCACTCCTCGCCAGACATTTTCTCGGGAACGTTTAGCCCGGCTATGCCAGCATTGTTGACCAGAATATCGAGACCACCGAATGCATCTTCAGTAGCCGCAATAGCCGCAGAAATATCCTGTTCGACATTGACGTCGCAGCGAACCGATACGGATTCATGACCTGATTTCTCGATTTCAAGACGCACTTTTTCATTAGCAGAAATTATACTGCGAACCAGGCGAACGGCTCAGTTCAGCCATCAACAGTCGTGCAATAGTCTCGGTTCGACCCCATTTTTGTGCGACCGGACGTACGCAGTCAGCTTTTCAACCAACAAAAAGGGTCCAATTTCCTTCAAACGCTGCACTAGTGTTTTGATACGCGCAATAGCCTGGCGCGGCGGCGGTCGGTGCGTAGCAC
>JBATID010000403.1:0-1653 GCA_049667545.1 Woeseiaceae bacterium | reverse complement strand
CGGCAATGGCACAGCGTGCCGATTGCGTGATGTTAAATAAAGGTGCCCACGTACTCGCGGCGATACGGATGCTCGACGACATCCTGCGGCGCATGCAAAAGCACCAGTACAAGAAAACGGCACGCATGCGCAAGCTGGGAGTCGCCGACGCCGACAGTTAGTAAAAGCCAGGCGTCTCTAAGCAGAGGCGCCGCGTTTCTCGTTCCAATCCTGCGCTGCCGCGAACTCTTTTTCGGTCAACTTCGCGGTTGCGGCCGCCAACCTCGCGATCGGCACCCTGGGCCCGGAACAAGACACGTAATCGAGACCCGCGTAATGGCAGAAACGTATGGACGCCGGGTGACCGCCCTGCTCGCCGCAAATACCAATCTTCAGGTCCTTCTTTTGCGCGCGGCCGCGATCAACGGCCATCTTGATCAACTGCCCGACACCCTGGATGTCCAGCACCTCGAACGGGTTGTCCTGCAGGATTCCATACTCGTTGTACATCGGCAGGAACTTGTTCTCCGCATCCTCGCGGGAGAAGGAGAACGCGGCCTGGGTCAGGTCGTTGGTACCGAACGAGAAGAACTCGACGTTTTCGGCAAGCTGGCTGGCTCTCGTGCACGCACGCACGGTTTCGATCATCGTGCCGAACTTGAAGCGCAGCTCAATGCCAAAATCTTTTTCAAGGTCAGCCCGCAGTAGGTCAACCGTTCGCCGTACATGCGCCAGCTCCTGTGCGGTAATAACCTGCGGCACCATGATTTCTGGCCGCACCGAAATGCCGCGTTTCGCACAGTCGACCGTCGCTTCGAGAATGGCCTTGATCTGCATCGCGTAAATTTCCGGATAAGCGATGCCAAGACGCACGCCGCGATGGCCGAGCATAGGGTTGACCTCCTGCAGCTCGCGAACTTTCTTCAGCATGCGTTCTTTCTTGATGAGCGCATCATTGACCAGCTCTTCGCTGAGCTCGTCGAACGGTTTCGGCAGCTCAGGTCTGGTCGCGAAAGTATCCAGCGCCGTCTGCCGGCCGCGCACCACGTTGCGATACAGCCGCAGGGTGTCTATCTGCTCGAGCAAATCGTGTTCAGTCGGCAGGAACTCATGCATCGGCGGGTCGAGTAGCCGCACGGTCACGGGATTCGGCGACATGACGGTGAACAACTCGATGAAATCGGCACGCTGGATCGGCAGCAACCGGTCGAGTGCCGCTTGTCGATCCTGCTTATTGTTGGCCAGAATCATGTCGATGACGATGGGGAGCCGGTCGCTCGCGTTGAACATGCGCTCGGTACGACACAGGCCGATGCCCATCGCGCCATATTCCCGCGCTTTCTTCGCTGCCTCGGGTGTGTCCGCATTGGCCATGACCTTGAGACCGGCCGCCTCGTCCGCCCAGCCGAGCAGGGTCTGCATGTCGTCTGAGAAATGCGCCGATATCGTCGGAATCGCGCCGAGATAGACCATGCCGGTGCCGCCGTCAAGCGTGATGACATCGCCCTCATGCAGGACGTGATCACCTACATGGGCGAGACGCAGGTCAACGTCAACGACAATGCCCTCCGCGCCGGCGACGCACGGCTTGCCCATGCCACGGGCGACAACGGCGGCGTGCGACGTCTTGCCGCCGCGACTCGTAAGAATACCCTGCGCCGCGAAGAACCCATG
>JBATID010000402.1:0-21796 GCA_049667545.1 Woeseiaceae bacterium | reverse complement strand
CCCCAGAAAAGCACCCGTCCAGCGCCGACCAGAACCGGAGCGCCGCCCGCACGAGCAGCCAGGCCGCCCAGCATTGCCAGAAAGGCCAGCGACGAGACCGCAACCGCGAGTATCAAATTCGGTCCCGGTATTGCCAAAGCCACGAGCAACGGCAAAGCGGCACCGATCGTGAACGTCGCCGCGGAGGACAGCGCGGCCTGTACCGGCCGCGCGTTGATAATCTCAGAGATCCCAATTTCATCGCGCGCGTGTGCCCCGAGCGCGTCGTGTTCCATCAGTTGGTCCGCAACTTGCCTGGCGAGACCAGGTTCCACACCTCGACCGACATAAATTTCGGCGAGTTCTTCCTTTTCAACGTCGTAATTCTCCTCCAACGACCGCCTTTCCAACTCCAGGTCAGCCGACTCTGTGTCTGATTGTGAACGGACCGAGACGTATTCGCCCGCAGCCATCGACATCGCACCGGCGACCAGGCCGGCAACGCCAGCAAGGAGGATGTTGGTGTGTCCGGCACTCGCCGCGGCGACGCCGATAATCAGGCTCGCGGTGGACACAATGCCGTCATTGGCGCCGAGCACGGCTGCGCGCAGCCAGCCGACCCGGTGCACTCGATGTGATTCATGGTGACTCATTGCAACCCTTTTTGATCCATTGGGATTTGCCGTGGCTAAGACGGGAGGGTCTTTCTTGCTCGTCCCCAAAAGTAGTGGAGACTGACCAGGCTATCTTCATACATTTCAACTTCAAAGCCGAGTCTTTCCAGTTCACCCACAAATTCATTTTGCCTGAACATTTCTTTGTAAGGATGCTCCAGGAGCCGCTTTAGAGGTTTTCCAATGCCTCTTTCCCATGTTTCGACGGGAAGCTCCTCAAAATAAAACTCGCCGTGCGCGTTCAAGGTCCTGTGAATCTCCGCCAGGGCCTCGCGCCAATTGGGGATATGGTGAATGATCCCAAAATCGACCGCGAGATCAAAAGTGCTGTCGGCAAACGGCAGGCGTGTGGCATTGCCTTGCAGGAACAGGGCGTTTTCCAGGCCATGTTCCTTCTTTTTTGCTCTCTCCACCATTCTTGAGTCGAGGTCTATGCCGACGTATTTTTCCGGACTGAACAAGTCGCAAATAATTCGGGCCCCTGCTCCCTGGCCACAACCGATTTCCAGAATTGTATCGGTTTGCCCTTTACAGAGGCTCTTCAGGCGTGGAGCTTCGAGGCGCCTCTGAATCAGACCCCGAATCGGGTTATTCATCGCCCAGTACTCAATCCTGTTTAATATCATTGTGTCGCGTCTTTCACGATATCGTGACCGGACGTTCGCCGCATCCGCTGGTTGCGGCGGCCCGGCGATCCCAACATTGTGCGCAGGCTGGCTTGGTTCCAGGCGACGGTCCGGTCTTCTGCTTTATGTCTCGATAATTCGCGACACAAGTTGGGAAAAAGTCCCCGTGTGCTCACCGCCGCTTTGCAAATAGAGACGCTCGCCACTCTTCAGCTTGTTGATGCGAGCGTCCAGTTGTCGTACGTTGACGGACAGCACCTTCACCTGTTCAAGCAGTTCCTCCAATGGTGCCGCCGTCCGTTCATCATCAGTTGCACCTTGCAGGAGCACCCCGGCTGATTCCTCGATCTTGTCCGACGCAAGGCGGATATCGCCGTTCGTCTCGACGAGATTGTCGATGGCCCGTGTTGCGTGCAGTAACAGATCGAATATCACTCGATCCTTGGCCTCCAGGTAACTTTGAATCACAAGGTCCAGGTCCAGCAAAACGGCCTTGCACAACGCTTCAACAATTTGGCTCGCGTCGTAGTTATTTTCCGATGCCTGCGCCAAGATGTGCTGAATAAATTGGGCCAGCATTTTACTGTAGCCGCCGATGTACCAATTAGGTGTCAGGCCGACGCGCGCATGAGCTCGCCCGATGAGTTCCGCCCTGTCGAAGTGAGCGCTCGTGAAATCTCCAGCCAGGAGCGAATTGAGCCAGTGGTTCTTCTGCGCACTTCGCGCTCTCGCCATGGAATCATCATCTGGAAAAAGGCCTTTCAACTGAGGCTCGTCGGAGATGCGCTCATAGAATACGGCGAGCATTCGATCGAACTCTGGTTCGAGAATCTCCCTGGCTTTGCGCAAGTTCTCGATAACTGCCTGGTCAATGTCCAGGAAGCGCAGGCGCTGCTCATTCATCGCGGTATTTGGCATGATGACTCCATGGCCTTGTGATTCTTATTGTGACAGCTTGCCAGATCATCCTCTGGCGGCTAGCTTGAAGGTCAATCGACCGGAATCAAATGCGATGAATAGGGCAATCGCAATGTCAGTCATATACCGGATTGGGACAGAACGCGGTACACCACGTAAATTGTGGATTTTACTTAATCTGGCTGCTCTGGGTCGCGATTTTAATCGCTCGCGGCAAGACATTGGCTGGATTATTGAGCCGGCGGCTCATTTTGCAGCGAGACGACCTGTCTTGTGATGCACTTCATGCTTGTTTTGTGACCTGGTGACAGGACTTTTAAGGCTGTCGGCCTGAGAATAAGCCGGCGCTCCGAAACCCGGCCCGAACGTGAGCCTGCGAGAAAAATGGAAACAGCGACAGTCAGACTTCAGTATCACAGGACAGCACAGTGAACAGAATGCAATCTGGCTTCACGCTGATTGAATTGATGATTGTCGTGGCGATCATCGGCATCCTGGCGGCAATCGCGATCCCTGCTTACGAACGCTACGTAATACGCAGCCAGGTCGCCGAGGGGCTAACCCTTTCCAGCGGTGCGCAAACTTCGGTCGCCGAGTTCATCATGCAAAATGGCACTTGGCCGGCGAATAACAATGCGGCGGGACTTCCCGATGGTACCGAGATACGCGGCGACTACACCAGTCAGGTTACCGTTGAGGACAACGTCATCGTTATCTTGTACGGAATTGACGCACACGCCGACATTTCTGGCGACACCGTGACGCTGACTGCTGTCGATAATAACGGGAGCGTTAGTTGGTCCTGCGCCAGTGGCGGGACAATCAAACCCCAGCACCTGCCGGAGGCCTGCAGGTAGGCGCACCACACAATTAACGTCTAATGCACAGCTGGTGTCGGAAAATTGTCTGAATAAACGATTGGACTGCCCCTGGTGCGGTGGACACAACCGAGCCTCACAATGAGTCCGGCTGCTCGACGCTAACACCACTGACTCTTGCGGATCAGGAACATAACCTGGCGTGCAAAACTAAGGTCGTATTGGGGTCTTGAAGTACTTTGGCTTGACCGTTAACACCGAGCAGTCCAACTCTCTCAGTGTTTTCTCGGCTGTATTGCCAATCAGGAAACCCGGAATTCTGGACCGAGCCACGGTGCCCATCACGACAAGTTCTACTCTGGATTTCTTGGCCAGCCGTGAAATAACATCGGCCGGATCCCCTTTCAACAAGTGGATCTTATTGGGTATCTCGGCTAGATCGTATTGCGAAAGTAGTTCGGATAGCCATTTCTTGTGTGCGTTCTTTGTATCTCTTACGTAACGGTTTACGTCCGCTGTGGGCATTCCGGCACGGCCCGATCGCAATAACTTCTCATTTGTGACAGACCAGGCATGCACGATATGCAACTCACTTTGTTCCCGGCTGGCAATCGACGTCGCAAGATCGAGAATCAATTTGTTGAGTTCCTCGTTTTCCGGGTTTCCAGGATCAGGATCAACCGCTGCCATAATTCGCGAGTAATTCCTCCGATTGGACACCTTGAATATCCAAACTGGACACGGGCACTTTCGAATGAGGTTCCAATCAGTACTGCCAAATAACAAGCGCCCCAGGCCACCTCGTCCTTCTGCTGATTTTATAAGAAGGTCGTATTTGCCGACCACGACCTCTCTGATGATCTCGAGAAATGCAATCCCGGTCATCGTTTTCGTCTTAATCTTTACACCTTTTGCGTCAACCGCGCGCGTCAACTCTTGGAGGCGGTTTTCTTGGTGCTGCCGAAACACCGCTTGCAGATCCGGCAGATTTCGCTCGGCTTCACGTTGCACGCTGACAACGGTGAGTGCCGCCTTGTACGCCCGCGCCAAGCGAACCGCTCGAGCCAGCGTTGGCTCGTCGTCTTTTGATGAATTGGCGACAAAGAGAATGTTCTTGAAACGTGGCATATTGTTCTCCTCACTCCAGCTAATGGCAGTGCAGTCTGTCCATTAGATAGATAGTACCAGCGGTTGATCAGTCGCTTTTCGACCGGTATCGATACCCCGGGCGTTCTATGCGTTCATACTTCGATTCGAGGAATGCCACAATATCGACCATTTGCGTAACGGTCATGACGTCGTTGTAGATTGGCATGACGGATTGGCCGTCCTTTGATATCGGCTGCTTAATGGGATTTCGCGCCAGACGGTGGGACGGATTAATGACCGACGTCACCAATTCGTTGTAGGAAGTTACCTTCGAACTTTTGCCGCCCAAGGCAATCGTAACCGGCCCCAACTCCTCCGGTGCGGGTAGGTCCATATCCCTTATCGTATGACAGGCCGTGCATTCGAGCGCTAAAAATGCCTCTTGACCGCGTTCTATATCGCCATCCGGGAGGGCAATTTCCTGTTTCGGAACAACGCTTCCTTCGCATGCAGTGAGTCCTGCAATTGAGACCGCAGCCGCAACTACCAGTAAACGTTGCATGGTTACTCCCTTCAGCCCTTCTGAATGTTGACTTGCCGAGTTCCCTAGATAGCATGGAAATAATGAACAACGCCATAGTGGATGGTCGCAACTCTTTGCAGCGTTGCCTGGATCGTCAACGCCGGCCTTGAACGTCTGGTCTGGCCCCGTTACATCGGACCAGTCAGCTAAGTCCTAATGTCCGTATATGGCCGACTGCTCTCGGTGTGGATTCAACCCTTTGTTTTATATGGCGCGCCCGGAGAGATTAGCGGCCGCTACGCGGCCCGCTTGTCGTCGCTTCGCTCCTCGGTGCGAACGCAGCCCTCTGGGCTGCAGAGTTCGAACTCTTCGGCCGCAAAAAAATAGGGACCCGAATGGGTCCCTATGTTTTTTGGCGCGCCCGGAGAGATTCGAACTCCCGACCGCTCGGTTCGTAGCCGAGTACTCTATCCAGCTGAGCTACGGGCGCATTGTTTGTGTTTCAAAATTCTGGCGGAGAGAGAGGGATTCGAACCCTCGAAGGGGTATTAGCCCTTACTCCCTTAGCAGGGGAGCGCTTTCGACCACTCAGCCATCTCTCCGAAAATCGCGACAGCCTGTGCCGCTACCCCGAAAGGGCGCACATGTTACTGGCCGTACTGTTCGAGGTAAAGCGGTTTTCAATCTTATTCGGCCGTATCCGGCTGGCCAGAGCTCGCCGCCCCTTCCGAGGCCTGTTCGCTCTGAATTCGCTCGTATATCTCTTCCCGGTGCACTGCGACGTCTTTGGGTGCATTGATCCCTATTCGGACCTGATTTCCCTTGACCCCCAAAACGGTGATTGTGATATCGCTCCCAATCATGACCGTTTCACCAGCGCGTCGCGTCAGAATCAGCATAGCTTCCTACTCCTGCCTTGCGGGGCTACGAGCCCCGTTCTTATTGCGCGTCGTACTTCCTAAACTGTTGTAATAATAGCTGATTCTCTGGCCCGCTGCCCAAGTCAGTGCTCAGGACAGCGCCTGCGACACCCACTCAGGCACCGATGCCAGCGCCTGATCGAGCCTGGACACATCGGTCCCGCCCGCCTGGGCAAAATCCGGCCGCCCACCGCCCTTGCCGCCAACCTGCTCTGCGACGGGCTTGATCAGGTCACCGGCACGGATGCGATCGGTATTGTTCTTGGTCACGCCGGCAGCGAGACGCACCTTGCCCTCATCAACAGAACCCAGCACCACGACAGCGCTTTTTAGCGTGTCCTTGAAGCGATCAACGGCGTCCCGCAGGGTTTTCGCGTCGGCGCCATCCATGCGCACGGACAGAACCTTGATACCCGCGATTTCCTGAACGCTGTCCGCATGGTCGATCGTCTGACCAGTCACCAGTGCCTGCCTGGCCGCAACCAGCTCTTTTTCCAGGTCCCTGGAGCGCTTCAATAGCTGCTCGATTTTGGCAGCCGCCTCCTCGGGCGGGCTGCGCAGCAGCTCCGCGAGGCCGGCCAAACGTCGCTGGTTGTCGTCAATCCACTGAAGAGCGCCCGCACCGGTCATCGCTTCGATGCGGCGCACGCCGGACGCAACGCCGCCTTCGTGCGTAATTTTGAACACACCGATATCGCCAGTCCGATCGACGTGCGTACCACCACAGAGCTCCACCGAAAAATCACCGAGCTTCAATACACGCACTTTGTCGCCATATTTTTCGCCGAACAGGGCAACTGCGCCGGACGCGATCGCGTCGTCGTAGCTCATGAGATTTGTGTCTGCGGCAACGTTTGAGCGAATCTCACCATTCACCAGGTCTTCGATCTGCTGCAGTTGCGTAAGCGTCACGGGCTCATAGTGTGAGAAGTCGAACCGCAAGCGATCCGGCGCCACCAGCGAACCCTTCTGTGCCACGTGATCGCCAAGCACCCTGCGCAGCGCAGCGTGCATCAGATGTGTGGCCGAGTGATTGAGCCGGATGGCCTGGCGACGCTCAGCGTCTACCACCGCCTCGAGCGTGTCACCCGCGCTGAGCTCGCCCTGCTCCACCGACCCGTAATGCACGTTGGCCTTGCCGCTTTTTTGCGTGTCATCGACGCGAAACAGCTTGCCGTCCTCCACCAGGATACCGGTGTCACCAATCTGCCCACCGCTTTCAGCGTAAAACGGCGTTGACGACAAAACCACCGCGCCGTCGTCACCCGCGCGCAGCGTATCGACGGGTTTGCCATCTTTGAACAGTGCCACGACGGTGCTGGCGGCCTCAGTACCTTCATAGCCGAGAAATTCGGTCTCAGCGTCAGTCTTGAGCAAATTGCTGCCGGCAATACCGAACTTACTAGCGGCCCTGGCCCGATCGCGCTGCTGCTCCATCGCCACTTCGAAACCGGCCTCATCGACAGTGAGCCCGCGCTCGCGCGCAATATCGGCCGTCAGGTCAACCGGAAATCCATAGGTATCGTAAAGTTTGAAGACGACGTCGCCCGGAATCTGCCTGCCGTCAAGGTCGGCAATCGCTGACTCGAGAATGTCCATGCCCTGGTCGAGCGTTTCGGCGAAGCGGCGTTCTTCTTTCTCCAGTACTTTCTCGACATGCGCCTGCGCTTTGACAAGTTCCGGGTATGCGCTGCCCATCTCTTTGGCCAATGGCACGACCAACTTGTGAAAGAACAGGCCGTCCGTGCCCAGCTTTTTGCCATGCCGTATCGCGCGCCGAATGATGCGTCGCAAAACATAGCCCCGCCCTTCATTACCCGGCAGCACACCATCCACGATGAGAAACGAGCAGGCGCGAATATGATCGGCAATAACGTTTAGCGAGCTGGAGCCGTCGTTCTCGACGTCGAGCACGCGTGCCGCTGCTGCGATAACGTGCTCAAAAAGATCGATCTGGTAATTGCTATGGACTTGCTGCATGACCGCCGCAATGCGTTCGAGACCCATGCCCGTATCCACTGACGGTTTCGGCAATGACTTCATGTCACCGTCAGCCGAGCGATCGAACTGCATGAAAACGAGGTTCCAGATTTCGACGTAGCGGTCGCCGTCTTCATCCGGCGAGCCCGGGGGGCCGCCCGGCACGTCCGCACCGTGATCAAAAAATATTTCGCTGCACGGACCACACGGCCCGGTGTCACCCATGGCCCAGAAGTTGTCTTTTGCACCAAGCCGCGAGAAACGCGCAGGATCGACTTTCATCTCCTTCAGCCAGATGTCAGCCGCTTCGTCGTCATCCTCGAAAACGGTGACCCACAAACGCTCCTCGGGTAGCCCTAGCGTTTCTGTCAGAAACTCCCACGCATACTGAATGGCCTCGCGCTTGAAGTAATCGCCAAAACTGAAGTTGCCGAGCATCTCAAAGAACGTATGGTGCCGGGCCGTGTAGCCGACGTTTTCCAGGTCGTTGTGCTTGCCGCCCGCGCGCACGCAGCGCTGCGAAGAAGCTGCGGTCTTGTACGGCCGTTTTTCCTCGCCAAGAAACACGTCCTTGAACTGCACCATGCCGGCATTCGTAAATAGCAGTGTCGGGTCATTGCCGGGCACCAGCGGCGAGCTCGCCACCACTTCATGGCCGCGGTCGCGGAAGAAATCCAGGAATGCCTGGCGGAGCTCGTTGCTCGTCATGGTTTTCATCTAGGGGATATCGGGATCAGGCTGTTGGTTTAAAGGCGATAGTTTACGGGGTTTGTGCGCCCTTATTAAGACTTAATCGTCTTCAGGGCAACGACCCTCGAATGCCAGCGCCCGTTGAATATGATCCTGCTCAAAACCGCGGTATTGCAGAAATCGCATCTGCTGCGCCTTGGCCTTGAAGTCGGCCGGACGGCCGCGACCGAATTTCTTGACCCGGACATCGCGAGCGAGCGCACCCCAGTCTGTCGCCGATTCATTTAAGGCGGCGTCGATCACAGCATCGCTGATGGCACGTTGGCCGAGGTCCAGCGTAATGCGTACCGGACCTTTGCCCTGGTTGACCCGTGACTGCACGAAGCTCTCGGCGAACCGCCGGTCACTCTGCAGGCCCTCATCAGTCAAACGGCTGATCGCCTGCTCAACCACGGAATGCTTGTAACCCTTGTCCGCGAGCTTGCGAATGAGTTCCGCCTGTCCGTATTCCCTGCGAGCCAGGAAATCCATCGCTTTCTTGCGGATGGCCTTGGGGCACGAAAAGCGATCTTCTTCCACGTCGCCAAGAAGATCGCTGACCTCTTCGTGTACCGGCTGCAGCTTAAGCCTCCTTCGCGACGGCCTCTTCGTCCGCCGCTTTGGCGGGCACCGCCACCGTTTTCGGCAACAATGTAGCGCGAATTTTCTCTTCGATTTCTGCCGCCATCTCCGGGTTGCCCTTCAGGAACTCGCGAACATTCTCCTTGCCCTGGCCGATGCGATCATCTCCATAGCTGTACCAGGAACCGGCTTTATCGACGATGCCCTGCGCCACGCCGATATCGATGATCTCGCCGTAACGTGAAATACCCTGACCGTACAGAATCTCGAACTCGGCCTGCTTGAAGGGCGGCGACACCTTGTTCTTGACGACTTTGACGCGCGTCTGGTTGCCAATGACTTCGTCGCCTTTCTTGATTGCGCCAATACGCCGGATATCGAGCCTGACGGACGAATAGAATTTCAGTGCATTGCCGCCGGTCGTGGTCTCCGGGCTACCGAACATGACACCGATCTTCATGCGAATCTGGTTGATAAAAACCACCATCGTATTCGAACGCTGGATATTGGCGGTGAGCTTGCGCAGCGCCTGGGACATGAGTCGCGCCTGCAGGCCCATGTGTGAATCACCCATCTCGCCTTCAATCTCTGCCTTCGGTGTCAGCGCAGCGACCGAGTCGATGACGACGATGTCGACCGCGCTGGAGCGTACCAGCATGTCAGTGATTTCCAGCGCCTGTTCGCCGGTATCGGGCTGTGAAACCAGCAACTCGTCCACATTGACGCCGAGTTTTTCGGCGTAGGCAGGATCCAGAGCGTGCTCAGCATCAATAAATGCCGCTGTGCCGCCCAGCTTTTGTGCCTCGGCAATGACCTGCAGCGTCAGCGTTGTCTTGCCTGATGATTCCGGACCATAAATCTCGATGACGCGGCCTCTGGGCAGGCCACCGACACCCAGCGCCACGTCCAGCCCGATTGAGCCGGTGGATACGACCTCGATATCCCGGATAACACCACCGTCGCCCATCCGCATGACGGAGCCCTTACCGAACTGCTTTTCTATCTGTCCAAGCGCTTGCGCGAGTGCTTTCTTACGTTGCTCATCCATTATTTTGCCGCCGTTGGGTTACTGTACGAATTACTGTTGATATACACAGTATTATTCCATGAAAGCCGCGCCACTGGGAGCCTCTGGAGGCCCTAAATTTTGGGGAATATGCAAAGATTCACTAAAAACCGGCCGGAAGCTACTGTTTTACGGGCATGTAGAAGGCGCCATTGCGGCCGGGCACAGACTCGACCAGTTCGAAGCTGGACCACTCAATACTCGTACGTTGCGCCAAGCGCTCGGTCGTGAAGGTGCGTGCGTTTCTGGATACCGTTATGTGCGGGCGATACGTGCGTGTCTCTTTGACGACGCCTTCGTCCTGCAAAAGGTTCTCGAGCGTTGTCACGAGGCGGTGCAACTCCTCGGGCACCGTGGCCGCAGTAAGGCTGGCGATTCTCGGTCGTGCCCAGAATTCCAGCCGGTCAAAACTCAGGCGGAAAGGCTCAAAGTCGATGGCATCGACTCGCTTTAGCAGTTGCGGTATTCGCTCCTCCGGATAGTCGCCGATCCAGGCCAGCGTGATATGCCAGTTGCGTCGATCGACGGCGTGGCCCTCAACCGTCTTGGCCACCGCATTGATTACTTCGCGAAGTTGGTCCCGCTGGCGATCATCTGGCCAGAGCGCAAAAAAAAGTCGTTTCGTTTCCATTAATCGATGCGCTCCCGGACGCCTTGCAATGCATGTACTACGGTGAGTTCGCGAACCAGATCGCGGTCTCCATTAAATTGTTTGCAGCAAGCGTCCGAGTGCACCGCAGCACCGGCTCTCGTCGCCCACGCGAACCAGACCGTACCGACCGGTTTGTCCGGGCTGCCACCGTCGGGCCCTGCAACACCGCTGACCGCGACGGCAATGTCAGCCCCGCTCAGACCCAGCGCGCCTCTTGCCATCTCGCCAACCACCGCCTCGCTCACCGCACCGTGCTCCTGCAAGGTCTGCGGCTGCACGCCCAGCAGCGACTCTTTGGCACCATTGGAATAGCTGACAATGCCATAAGCGAAAACAGCCGAACTGCCCGGCACATCGGTAATGGCTTTCGACACCCAGCCACCGGTGCACGATTCTGCCGTCGCCACGGTCTTGCCGGTCGCGGCAAGTTCTGCAACAAGTGCCGCGGCCAGTTCCAGGATCGCTTCGTGATCAGCCATTCAGTATCGACTCGTACAGTTCGATGTGCAGGTCTGCCATGGTAGCGATCGAGAACTCCGTTTGCATCCGCCGCCGGCCGGCACTGCCAAATTGACGCGCCAGCTCCAGGTCATCCATCAGCCGCTGCATGGCAGCGCCTAACGCCGTGACATCTTCGGGGGCAACCAGCAAGCCGGTCTTGTCGTGCTCTACTGCCTCACCGAGACCACCGGCAGCGAAGCCGACGACCGGCAGCCCGGCAGCGGCGGCTTTGAGCGCCGCAACGCCAAGGCCTTCGGCCAGGGCCGGGTGTACGAACAGATCGAAACAGGCAATGAACGAATCGAGGTCTTCGCGGAAACCGGCAAACTGCACCACGTCGCCCAGCCCGAGCGATGCTGCCTGGGCTCGCAGCTGGTTGTGCAGGAAGCCATCACCAAAAACCACCATCTTTAAGGCCGGGTAGCGATCTTTGAGCTCTGCGACTGCCTGCAACAGGAATTGATGGCCTTTGCGCGGAATCAGCTGGCCGGCGGCGGCAATCGCGAAATCGCCGTCAGCCAAACCGAACTCTTCCCGAAACCTGCCGCAATCGACCGGTGCCGCAAACGCGTCGGTATCAACGGCACTGCGAATGATGACGAGCCTGTCTTCTGCAACGCCGCGCTCACGCAGTTCTGCCGCGATTGCCTCCGATATTGCGATGACCTTCCTGAACGGGCGGTAACGGATCGTCGCCATGACGCGCATTTCGGTATTATCGACCCGGCGGGAAACCACGGCCGGTACATCGGCCATGCTCGCCGCGCGCCCCCCCAGCAGGTCCGCGCCGCGGCGACTGTGGCAATGCACGATGTCGGGGCCGTGTTCTTTCAGAAACTGCGACAGCCGGTACGCAAATGGCAAATCCAGATCACCCGCACAAAACAGGTTTTGCACGCGAATTTCCGCTTGCCGCGCGACCCGGTCAATGCCGGAATCGGGCGGGCAAACCAGCGTGTTATCGTGGCCACGCTCTCGTAACGCGTTGATCAGGTAGACAACCTGCTGTGGGCCGCCCAAAAAATGGCGCCCGGTTTCCACATGCAGTATTTTCACGGTAGAACAATGATGGCGCGCGATGCGCGTCCCTACAAGAAAAAATGACAGCCGAAGTCTCAATCGTACATACGCCGATGATGCGCCAGTACCTGCGCATCAAGTCCGAGTATCCGGAGATGCTCGTGTTTTATCGTATGGGCGACTTCTACGAGCTCTTTTATGACGACGCACGGCGCGCGGCCGGGCTGCTCGATATCACGCTCACTTCGCGCGGCAAATCCGGTGGCAACGCGATTCCCATGGCCGGCGTTCCGTACCACGCTGCCGAAGGTTACCTGGCCAAGCTGGTCCGCAAAGGCGAGTCCGTGGCCATTTGCGAGCAGATCGGCGATCCGGCGACGAGCAAGGGTCCCGTGGAGCGCAAGGTGACCCGGGTCGTAACTCCGGGAACCCTGACAGACGAGGCGCTGTTATCGGCCCATCGCGACAACCTGGTCGCCGCGGTCTTCGCGGGGAAAAATGCCATTGGTGTCGCCTGGCTGGACCTGTCGGCCGGTCGCTTCCGGCTGACCGAGGTGCCGGATGCCGAATCCGTTCAGGCAGAGTTGGAACGCCTCAAGCCCGCCGAGGTTCTCGTCGACGAAGATCAGTCGCTCGGCGGGCTGATCGCGGAGAACGTGCGTGTCACTCGACGCCCGCCCTGGCATTTTGAGCTCGACAGCGCCAGGCGACTGTTGTGCACGCAGTTCGGCACGCGCGACCTCAGCGGGTTTGGCTGTGAAGCGTTCCAGGCCGGCCTTGCGGCCGCAGGTGGCTTGTTGCAGTACGTCAACGACACGCAGAAAGCGGCGCTGCCGCACGTGCAGTCGATCATCGCCGAGCGGCGCGAAGATGCCGTCATCATGGATGGCCCCACGCGACGCAACCTCGAGTTGGAAACGTCGCTTAGTGGTCATGATCAGCACACGCTCGCGGGCGTCATGGACCACTGCCAGACGTCGATGGGCAGTCGACTGCTAAGACGCTGGCTGCAGCGGCCCGTGCGTGACACTGATATTTTGCTCGGCCGTTACCAGGCGCTCGATGCGATGCTCGCCAGCGGCGTTACCACCGCGCTGCAAGAAACGCTGCGTGGCATTGGCGATGTCGAACGTATCCTGTCGCGCGTCGCCCTGCGCTCGGCGCGACCGCGGGATCTGCGCCAGCTTGGCGTCGCCCTGGCACGCCTGCCTGACCTGCGTCAGCAATTGACGGCGATCAAATCACCCCTGCTCGGCGCGCTAAAAATCCGTATCGGTGAACACCAGCAGCAGCGGAGACTGCTCGAACGCGCGCTGATCGACAGCCCGCCCATGCTGATCCGCGACGGCGGCGTTATAGCGCCGGGCTTCGATGCCGAGCTGGACGAACTGCGCGCGATCGCCGAAAACGCCGATCAATACCTGCTGGACCTCGAATCGCGCGAGCGCGCACGCACCGGCATCACAACACTGAAACTCGGCTACAACCGCGTGCACGGCTATTACATCGAAATCAGCAAGCTACAAGCCAGCAAAGCACCGGTCGAATACGTTCGACGGCAAACGCTGAAGTCAGCGGAACGCTATATCACGCCGGAGCTGAAAGAGTTTGAGGACAAAGTACTGGGTGCACGCGAGCGTGCGCTAAGCCGCGAGAAACTGTTGTACGAGGGCCTGCTCGACGAACTGCAGGCGGTTATTGGTGAGCTGCAAGAGTCGGCGAATGCCCTGACAGAACTCGATGTACTGGCGTGTTTTGCCGAACGCGCAGCGACGCTTAATTTGTCACAGCCGGAAATCAGCGCGACGCCCTGCATTCAGATCGACGGCGGTCGTCATCTCGTCGTCGAGCAGGTCATTGACGCGCCGTTTATCGCGAACGACCTGGACCTGAACGATGCAACACGCTTGCTCGTGATTACCGGGCCAAACATGGGCGGCAAGTCGACCTACATGCGGCAGACGGCGCTCATTCTGATTCTCGCGCATATCGGCAGCTTCGTACCAGCCCGGAAACTGCGCGTTGGCCCGATCGACCGAATATTCACCCGTATCGGCGCGTCTGACGATCTCGCCGGTGGCCGCTCGACGTTCATGGTCGAAATGACCGAGACCGCAACCATCCTCAACAATGCAACCGAGCAAAGCCTGGTACTCATGGATGAAATCGGTCGCGGCACCAGCACGTTTGACGGTTTGTCGCTGGCGTGGGCGGCCGCTCAGTACATGGGCGAAAAAGTTCGTGCTTTTACACTTTTCGCAACCCATTACTTCGAGCTGACGGCGCTGGCAAAGGAATTGGCACACTGCGACAACGTGCATCTGGACGCCACCGAGCACGACGGCCAGCTCGTGTTCCTGCACGCGGTTCGGCCCGGTCCGGCAAACCAGAGTTACGGCCTGCAGGTGGCATCGCTCGCCGGCGTACCCAAAGACGTTATTCGACGTGCCAGGAGCTACCTGAAGACACTCGAGTCACAGCAAACGGCGCAGGCGCACAATCCGCAGGGCCAGCTGCACCTGACCATTGACGATCCTGTCGCCGCGTCGCCCGCTGATCCGCTGCGCGACGCCGTCGATGCACTCGATCCTGATGCGCTGTCACCGCGTGAAGCACTTGCCGCACTCTACAAACTGAAAAACCTGTAGGAGCGGGTCTCACCCGCGATCGCGCGCTACGTGCCCTCCGGGGTGCAAGGCGCGCTCCTACAAAATGCAGCGCCACCACGACATGTGGGAGCGATCATTCATTCCCTTAGGAACTCACCGCGCTTCAGGAACGACCCGGCCTGATCGGCGACGTCGCGCGAGACCAGCATGCCCTTGTGGCTGACCGGCAAGACCAGGTGGTCCCTGGCGCCGGCGAGCCGTGTCTCCGATACGCCCACGGTGCCATCGTTGTCCTCCGCGAAGTTGGCGACGAGGCGACCGAAACCCAGCGGCACCGTGCCCGCGATAATGCCGATCTCGCGTTGCTCGGCCACGTGGGATGCCCAGTCGCTGGCGGTGCCGTGGACCACGCCCGCCGGCAGCGAGCGGCCGAGGATCTCCTCGGCCCAGTTCTGCTCGCTCAAAAAGGTGGCGGCGCGAGAACCGCACAACGGTGATCCGAGGCAGACCACGCGGCCCGGCGGCGCATCATTGAACCTCGCCAGCATCCTGAGCGCGAGCACACCACCCAGGCTATGGCCGATAACATGCACACCGTCGCTCCCGCGCGCAGCGATGAATTGCGCCAGCGCCGTTGCGTTGTCATCGAGGGTGCCGCGGACCGATGGGTAGTTGAACAGCAGCACGCGCATGCCGAACTCTTTTTCGAGACGGCGCTTGATGAGGTACATGCCGGTGCCATGCGACCAGAAGCCGTGGACACAGACAGCGGTAGTAATGGCGCTCACAGAATTATGCCGTGAGCGTACCTGGCTGGCGCGCGATCAGTTGCGGCGTGGAACACGCAGTCGAATACCGGTTTCCTTGAGCTGCTCGGCCGACACTTCGCCCGGTGCATTGGTCAACGGGCAACTCGCGGTTTGCGTTTTCGGGAACGCGATCACATCGCGAATGCTCTCGGCGCCTGCCATCAGCATGACGACGCGGTCCAGCCCAAAGGCGATACCACCGTGCGGCGGGCAACCAAACTGCAGCGCCTGCAACAGAAAACCAAACTTCTCTTCAGCTTCTTCGTCGCTGATATCCAGCAACTTGAACACAGCTGCCTGCATGGCCTGATTGTGGATACGCACCGAACCGCCACCGACCTCGGAGCCGTTAAGCACCATGTCGTAGGCCCGCGACAACGCTTCGCCCGGGTTGGCGCGGAGCAAATCTGCATCGTCGATACTCGGCGCGGTAAACGGATGATGCAGCGCCATCCAGCGCTTGCTTTTCTCGTCCCAGCCGAACATTGGAAAATCGACGACCCACAGCGGCGCCCAGCGATCGTCCACGAGGCCCTGATCTTCTGCCACCTTGATGCGCAATGCACCGATCGCGTCGTTAACGATATTTGCCTTGTCGGCGCCGAAGAAGATCAGGTCACCGGTTTTGGCACCCGTACGTTTGATAATTCCGGCGACCGTATCGTCGGGCAGGAATTTTAGAATCGGCGACTGCAGTCCGTCACTACCGGCATCCACATCATTAACCTTGATGTACGCCAGTCCGCGCGCACCGTAGCGACTGATGAACTTGGTGTAGTCATCGATAATCTTGCGGCTCATGCCGCTGCCACCAGGCACGCACAGCGCGGCAACGCGCCCGTCTGGATCAGCAGCCGGACCTGCAAACACTTTGAAATCGACGCCTTCCATCAGGTCGCCAACCTCAACCAACTCGAGGTCGATGCGCAGGTCGGGCTTGTCCGACCCATAACGTTGCATGGCCTCGGCGTAACTCATGCGCGGGAACGGATTCGGCAGCTCGACGTTCAGCGTTTCGCGGAACAAATGGCGCATCAGCTCTTCCATAATGTTGGTGATGTCAGACTCGTCGACGAAACTCATTTCCACGTCGAGCTGGGTGAACTCGGGCTGCCGATCGGCGCGCAGATCCTCGTCGCGGAAACAGCGCACGATCTGGTAGTAGCGATCGAGTCCGGACATCATCAGGAGCTGCTTGAACAGTTGTGGCGATTGCGGCAGCGCGAAAAACTTGCCCGGGTTCGTGCGGCTGGGGACGATATAGTCGCGCGCGCCCTCGGGCGTCGCGCGCGTCAGCATCGGGGTTTCAACATCGACAAAACCGTGACTGTCGAGAAAGCCGCGCATGGCGGCCGTCACTTTGTGCCGCAACATCAGGTTACCGAGCATGTTTGCCCGCCTGAGATCGAGGTAGCGGTACTTCAACCGTATGTCCTCGTTCGCCTGTTCGTCGTGGTGGAACGGCGGCGTTTCCGATTTATTGAGCGTTTCAAGCTCGTGCGCCAGCACTTCGATCTGGCCGGTGCGCATCTTCGGATTGACCGTCCCTTCAGGCCGCGGCCGCACCAGGCCCTTCACTTTGAGCACGTATTCCGAACGAATGCGTTCGGCGTCCGCAAAGATCTCAGCGCGGTCGGGGTCGAAAACCACCTGCAGCAGGCCCTCGCGATCACGCAGATCGATAAAAATCACGCCGCCATGGTCACGCCGGCGGTGCACCCAGCCGCATACCTCGACTTCCTGACCGACCAGGGCCTCGTTGATCTCTCCACAATAGTGACTGCGCATCGTTAAACCCAAGAAAATGCTGAAAAAAGAGGCGGAATGGTACGGCTTGGGCCGCGGCTTATCAAGCTGACCTGTCGGGCAGATCCAGCTTCAGTTCGCCGGCCGCGGTGTTCCGCCATCGTGGTATCACGACGCCGAGCGAGATGATCATCTTGAGTGCCTCATCGACGTCCATGTCAAGCACCATGATGTCCTTCTTCGGGACGATGATAATGAAACCGGAAGTTGGATTCGGTGTGGTCGGCACAAAGCACGACACGACTTCCTCGCCCGTGCGTCCCTGCACTTCCCCAAGTTCCGTCGCCGTCTGAAATGCCAGGCTGTAGAGACCTTTGCGGGGGTACTCGATGAGCAGCACCCGTTTGAATGACTGGCTCGAATCGGAGAACACGATTTCTGCGAAGTTCTTTGCCGCCGAGTAAATGGAGCGCACAATCGGAATGCGTTCCATCAGCGACTCCCAACCACCGACGAACGCACGACCGACGAAGTTGGCGGCCAGCACCCCGGTCAGCAGCAGCACGACGACTGTCAGGATGACGCCCAGCCCCGGTATGTCTATCGGCTGTTCAGTACCGAACAGCTGCTGCAGCAGAATGCCGGGTCGATAGTCCCGCGGTAGCCACTCCAACGTCCGGTCCATGATGCCGACCACGAACTTGATCAGCAGGTAGGTGACGGCCAGTGGCACCCAGACCAGGATGCCTGCAACCACGTAACGGCGGAAGCCTTTCAATTTGAGAGCCTCAAGCCGACTTCGCTTTCGGGTCTTTCTTTACTGCAGGCACGGCCGGTTTATCGCTCTTCGCTGCCGGCTCTTTGACGGCCACATCGGTTTTCTTCGGCTTCGACTCAGCCTCGCCATGGAGATTGCGCTTGTCTCCGGTCTTGAAGTCAGTCTCGTACCAGCCCTTGCCCTTCAGCCGGAACTTCGGCGCCGACAGGAGCTTGCGCAGTGCGGGCTCATTGCACTTCGGGCAATGCACCAGCGCTGCTTCGCTGATCCTCTGCAATTCATCGAATCGGTGCTCGCAGCTGGAGCAGGCGTATTCGTAGATCGGCATTTATCGAGGCTCCCTGTCAATCAGTTCAAAGAATAGTCGCGGATTATAGCCTAGGCGGCGTTCTGGAAATCGAGTCGATCATCGGTAACGCCGACCTCGATCTCGTCACCCGGCTTGAATTTGCCCTGCAGGATTTCCTGCGCCAGCGGATTCTCCACCTGCTGCTGGATGGCGCGCTTCAAAGGCCGCGCACCATAGACGGGATCAAAACCGGCGTCCGCCAGCTTGTCGCGCGCACTTTCCGACAGCCGGATGCGAATATCGCGTTCCGCCAGTCGATCGCGCAGGTAGCCCAGCTGAATATCGACGATCTTGCGAATGTGCTTGCGGCCCAGCGGATGGAATACAACGAGGTCGTCAATACGGTTCACGAACTCGGGCCGGAAGTGGCTGCTGACATCCTCCATCACCGCCGCCTTCATCGCGTCGTAGTTTTCCTCACCCGCCATTTCCTGAATCAGTTGCGAGCCCAGGTTGGACGTCATGACGATCACAGAGTTACGAAAATCGACGGTGCGGCCGTGGCCGTCCGTCAGGCGACCGTCATCGAGCACCTGCAGCAAAACGTTGAAAACATCCGGGTGCGCCTTTTCGATCTCATCGAGCAGGATCACCGAGTACGGACGCCGCCGGACCGCTTCTGTCAGGTAACCGCCTTCTTCATAACCCACATAACCGGGAGGCGCGCCAATAAGCCGTGCGACCGAGTGTTTCTCCATGAATTCGGACATATCGAGACGCACCATCGCCTCATCGGTATCGAACAGGAAATCGGCCAGCGCTTTCGTGAGCTCGGTCTTGCCGACACCGGTCGGTCCGAGAAACAGGAATGAGCCGATAGGACGTCGCGGATCCGACAGGCCTGCCCGCGAGCGCCGAATGGCATTTGCCACCACGGTAACTGCCTCGTCCTGGCCAACGACTCGTTGCTGCACGACACTCTCCATTTGCAGGAGCTTCTCTTTTTCGCCCTCGAGCATCTTGCTGACCGGGATACCGGTCCACGCCGAAACGATCTCTGCCACCTCTTCGTCGGTGACGTTGTTGCGCAGCAATGTGGTTTCTGTTGGCTCCGCCTGGTCGGCTTGCTGCAGCTGCTTCTCCAGCTCCGGTATCCGGCCGTACTGCAACTCGGACATGCGTTCCAGGTCGTTGGCCCTATGCGCTGTCTCGAACTCCAGGCGTGCGCGCTCCAGATTTTCCTTAATTTGCGCTGTGCCCTGCATCGCCGCTTTCTCAGCCCTCCAGACTTCGTCCAGATCCGCGAATTCGCGTTCGAGGTCGCCAAGCCGGGAATCGAGATCCTCGAGTCGCTTGACTGACGCGTCATCCGATTCCTTTTTTAGCGCCTCGCGCTCGATTTTCAACTGGATGATGCGCCGCTCCAGCTTGTCCATCGACTCGGGCTTGGAATCGATCTCGATCCGAATTCGCGAAGCAGCTTCATCAATGAGATCGATGGCTTTGTCGGGTAGTTGCCGATCGCTGATGTAGCGGTGCGACAGCGTGGCCGCAGCCACGATCGCCGGATCTGTAATTTCGACGCCGTGATGCACTTCGTAGCGCTCCTTCAGGCCACGCAGGATAGCGATCGTATCTTCAACGGTCGGCTCCTCGATAAGCACCTTTTGAAAACGCCGCTCGAGCGCAGCATCTTTTTCAAGGTATTTGCGGTATTCGTCCAGCGTGGTTGCGCCGACGCAGTGCAGCTCGCCGCGCGCCAGCGCGGGCTTGAGCATGTTGCCGGCGTCCATGGAACCTTCGGCCTTGCCGGCGCCGACCACCGTGTGCAGCTCGTCGATAAAAAGAATCACCTGGCCTTCCTGCCTGGACAGGTCGCTGAGCACCGCTTTCAGGCGCTCCTCAAATTCGCCGCGAAACTTTGCGCCAGCAATCAGTGAGCCCATATCGAGTGACAAAATGCGCTTGCCACGCAGTCCCTCGGGCACCTCGTTGTTAACAATGCGCTGCGCGAGACCTTCGATGATGGCCGTCTTGCCAACACCCGGTTCACCGATCAGGACCGGATTATTCTTGGTGCGGCGTTGCAGGATCTGGATCGTGCGACGAATCTCGTCGTCGCGGCCGATGATCGGATCCAGCTTGCCCTGCTCGGCACGCTCGGTCAGATCGATCGTGTATTTCTCCAGCGCCTGGCGCGAATCTTCCGCGTTGGGATCATCAACCTGCTGTCCCCCGCGAAGTTCATCAATCGCCTTTTCAATCGCGCCCCGCACGCCACCGGCGTGCTCCATGAGGCCTTTGAGCGGCGACTTCTCGCTCATCGCCGCCAGCACGAAAAGCTCGCTTGAAAGGTACTGGTCCTTGCGCTGCTGCATGAGCTTGTCGGCAAGATTGAACAGCTTGGTCAGATCGGAGCCGAGATGTACATCACCGCCAGCACCCTCCACTCTTGGCAGGCGGTCAAGTGCTTCGCCGAGCTGGGAACGCAACAGGTTAACGTTGATGCCTGCCTTGGTCAGCAAACCGCGGGTACCCCCGCCCTCCTGATCCAGCAACGCAACCATGACGTGGGGCGGCTCTATAAATTGGTGGTCACGGCCGACCGCGAGCGACTGGGCATCGGCCAGCGCCATCTGAAACTTGCTCGTTAGTTTGTCCGAACGCATTGCAAACCTCTCGGCCGGCTTACCGGCCATCATCGAAACTGGCTTTAGAGTTTGCGTCAGCAGGTCATTTTTCAAGGCCTTGCAGAGCTACAAAGCTCACCATTCGACCGCAGTCCGGATTCCTGCGATAGGAGAAAAAGCGCGCCCTGTCTGTATAGGTGCAAGAACCGCCACCCGCGATCGATCCCACTCCCAGACGGTGCAATCGGGCGCCTGCCAGTCCGTACAGGTCCGCCTGCCAGCGGCCGCGCGAATTGGCTACAAAATGCCGCGCATCATCCGGTTCCGGGCCGAGAAACGCGGCTCGCACCTCGTCACCCACCTCGAATGCCGCTTGCGAAATCGCCGGGCCGAGCCAGGCGAGCAGGTCATCGGGCGCATGCTGCAGCCTGGCAATGGTCGCTTCGATGACACCGGCGGCGAGACCGCGCCAGCCGGCATGCACGGCGGCAACCTCGGTGCCATCGCTGGCGCACAACAGGACGGGCAGGCAGTCGGCCGTCCGGACCACGCAGATGTTGTCGGGATTGCAGCTGATCGAGGCATCCGCCTCCGGCGGCTGCCCGAATCTCGCGGCGACAACCACGCCCGCACCGTGCACCTGTTGCAGCCAGCATGGCTCACCCGCCAGCGCACAATCCTCGAAGCGACCGTTGCGCAACACCGTGCCCGCAACGATGTTGGGCGGAGCGGACCAATTCGCGGCGATCCAGCCGTCGCTCACGAATTGACCCGCGCGTCTTCGCGCAGCACGTCGAGCAACCGCTGGAAGTCTGCCGGTGGCGGGACCGAAAACTCGACTGTCTCGCCATGCACAGG
>JBATID010000401.1:0-4943 GCA_049667545.1 Woeseiaceae bacterium | reverse complement strand
GCCCGGACTGATATCCACTTCATCCGCGATGTCGTTAAGCGCTGTATTCGGTTCGCCGTGCTCGTTAAAGAGCAACAGGCTTGCGACCAGAATGCGTGTTCGTGTATCGCGGGTCATCGATTGTGCCGCCTTGCAAAAAAACTACGGATTGAAGCGAGTTGCCTACGGACAGTACGTATTGTGCAAATTCGCGTCGCTACGTATTCATAGTAGCCGGTGACGCAATAATAACAATACGCCTCAGCAATTTGGGGTTAGCGCCATCTGCTATTCGCCGCAAGGCTTTTTGATATTCATCACGGTATCAGGGGAGTCGGCAATGAAGTGGCATGTCCTGCGCCCGTTATGGGTCGCAATCGGATTGGTCGGAGCGATTCTGATCGCCCGGATTTTTCTTGTGCCGGATGACTTCGGCGTTCACGGCAGGAACTTCACCTACGGCTATCACCGGCTGAGCAATATCCAGGAATGGAAAGATTTTCCGGTCAAGTACCAGGGCCGCGAAGCGTGTCTCGAATGCCACGAAGAGAACGTCCAGAAGCTGAACGCCTCAAGCCACCAGAACGTCGAGTGCGAGAATTGCCACGGCCCAGGCGTTGGTCATCCGGATGAAATCGAGAAACTCCCGCTGAATACGACCCGCGAGTTGTGCCTGCGCTGCCATGCCAAGCTGGAGCTACCGAATTCAGATCGCGGTGAGCTGCCTGGCATCATCGACAAACGCCACAGACACAAGAAAGAATGCACCGAGTGCCACAACCCGCATGATCCGACGGAGGATATGTAATGACTTGTTCACGCAGGGCATTTCTTAAAGATGCGGTAGGCGGCACGCTGGCCACGGCTTTACCACTGAGCGCATTCACACTTTTGACTCAGGACGAGGCACGAGCCGCCGTTGCAGAGGCGACCACCCGCTGGGCCTTCCTGGTTGACACGAACAAGTGCGTTGGTTGCGGGCTCTGTGTCAAAGCCTGCAAGAATGAAAACGAGATACCGTATGACGCACCTGTAACCCGAACCTGGGTAGAACGGTATGTAATAACAAAGGATGGCAAGGCCCATATCGAATCACCCATGGGTGGTCGTGACGGCTATACCGACCTTACGGTCGACGAAAAAGAAATCGACCCGGACGACATCGATAAGGCCTTTTTCGTCCCGAAACTCTGCAACCAGTGTGAAAACCCGGCCTGCGTGCAGGTCTGCCCGGTGGGTGCCACTTACCAGACTGACGACGGAGTGGTCTTGATTGACAGGGATTGGTGCATCGGCTGCGGCTACTGCATCATGGCATGCCCTTACGGCGTGCGCTTTTTCCATCCGGTTCACAAAGTCGCCGACAAGTGCAACTTCTGCTACCACCGCATCAGCAACGGCATGTTGCCCGCCTGTGTCGAGTGTTGTTCGTTCGGCGCAAGGCGCATCGCCAACCTGAAAGATCCCGAAGACCCTGTAACCAAAATTATCATGACCGAACGCGTTGCGGTTTTAAAAGACGAATACGGCACCAAGCCGAACGTCTTCTATCTCGGCCTCGACGAAAACGTGAGGTGACACGATGCCCGAAGACATCATTGTTCATGGCGTAGAGTGGACCGTAAAAGAGCTGTTCGTTTACCCGAACGAGTACATTTACTGGAGCATACAGATTGTCATGTACCCGTACATGACGGGTTTGGTCGCGGGCGCCTTTGTGCTGTCGTCGCTCTATCACGTGTTTGGCCAGAAGCAGCTCAAGGAGATCGCGCAATTTTCGCTGGTATTCTCGCTGGCGCTGCTGCCGGTCGCGGCCTTGCCGCTGCTGCTGCACCTGCAGCAGCCAACCCGCGCAATGGAGCCATTGCTGACACCGCATTTCACGTCGGCCATCGCCGCGTTTGGCATCGTCTTTACCACCTATGCGCTTATCGTCCTTAGCGAGATCTGGTTCGTTTACCGCAAATACTTTGTTGAACAAGTGCACGCGCTGAAGGGCAAACCGGGCATGGGCAATGCACTTACCCGAAGCGTGTATCGCGTACTGACAATTGGTGCTTATGACGTCAGCGCAGATGCCCTGCGGGTCGACAAAAAAGCAGCGACGGTTCTTGCCGCGGTCGGCATACCGGTCGCCTGTTTCCTGCACGGTTACGCCGGCTTCATCTTCGGTTCCGTCAAGGCCAACGCGCTGTGGATGTCGCCGCTGATGCCAGTTATTTTCATCATGTCTGCCGTCGTATCGGGCATCGCGCTGTGCATGCTGACTTTTATCGTCATCCGAGAATGGCAGGCATTCTGGCGTCGGCGCCGGGGTAGCCTTGCTGAGGCGAGCCAGATCAAAGGCGCCGAAGTCGATGTCATTGACCGTGCCGCCAGGTACTTGCTGGGATTCCTTATCGCCGCCATCAGCCTGGAATTGCTGGACCTGATATTCCGTGGCTACACGGCCATGAAGTCCTGGGACATCCTGCGCTCCGTCATGTACGGCAAGGACTTCATGAATATTTTTGTTCTGCAGTACACGCTGGGCAACCTGGTTCCCTTCATCCTCCTGCTGCTGCCCGGCCGGACGTTAAAACGCACTGTTCTCGCGCTGCTGCTCGTTTTGTTCGGCGTGTTCATGATGCGCTGGAATGTCGTCATCGGCGGCCAGGCGTTCTCGCTGTCGTTCTCGGGCTACATGCACTATCACATTCCGGTTATCCCGCACTCGATTGAGACATTCAAGGAAGGTGTGTTCGGTGCGTTGACGGTAATTGCTACGCCATTCGTTCTGTTCTGGATCATCAATAAATTCGTGCCGTCGCTGCAGAGAGCAGAGTAGCGGACAGATGGAACAGCGCATCGCTGAACTCGAGTCGCGTCTCGCCGTAGTCGAACGGCGTCTGAGCCGGCTGGAGGGACGCGCTGCAGAATCCGACTCGGAACTTGACGAATCGGATATCACGAGCGCCCTCGGCGAAGGCTTCGTCGGCAATGCCTCGACGCTGATTGGCCGTGTACTGCTGATCTTTGGCGGCGCCTATCTGCTGCGGGCCATCACCGATTTCCAGGTCGTACCAACGGCTGTGGGCATTTCGATGGGCGCCACCTACGCGTTATTCTGGCTGTTCATGGCCTACAAGCGCAGTGAGCTCGCGGAGCAACGCGCGAGCGCCTTGTTTTACGGCGGTGCCTCTCTGTTGCTGGTGCTGCCATTGCTGGTCGAGGCCAGTGGCAAGTTCCAGCTGCTGTCGGGGACACAGGGTGCTCTCGCGCTCGCTGTCGTCTCTGCGCTGGCGCTCGCCGTCGCAGTCATCCGCGACCTGCGCATACTCGCCTGGCTGGTCACAGCAGGCGGCGTGGTCACAGCCTTTGTGCTTCTCAGAGTGACGCACACCGCAGAGCCCGCTGGTGTAATTCTGGTCCTGCTCGGCGTAGCTGTTCTGTGGGCCTGCTATTTGCGCCAGTGGCGAGGGCCGAATTGGCTGGCAGCGCTTGGCGCCGCTGCCGGCGTCATGGCGGTCGCGATGCTCAGCACCAACGACCAGTGGTCGGTGGCGCCAATCTCCTCCTTCCTGCTGGCCTCTCTGATGCTCGGTGCGTACGGCCTCAGCTATGCTGTTTACACGCACCTTCAAAGCCACAACGTCGCCGCGTTCGAACCGGTGCAGTCGCTGCTTGGTGTCCTGGCGGCAGGTGTATCGGCAGCCGTCGCCGTGCGCGCCGGGCAGTTGTCGCTCGCGCCGGTCGGCCTGCTGGCCCTGCTGCTGTCGGCCGTCACCTACGCATTGGCGTTTGCGCCGCAGACCCGTTCGGAACGCGGCCGCAACTTCTTCTTTTACTCAACGCTCGGCCTGGTGCTGCTGGTCATCGGCAGCGCCTTGCTGGTGTCGCCGGCAATTGCAGCAGCTGCCTGGTGCCTGCTGGCCATCGCGATGGCGTGGTTCAGCGGACGATACGAGCGCGTCGCACTGAGCCTGCAATGCACGTTCCTGCTTCTGGCCGCGGGTATCAGCTCCGGCATACTGGTGACCGGCTGGCAGGCATTTGCCGGCGGTGCGCAGTCCTGGCCGGCCTTTGTGCCCTGGCACATTGTTATCGCACTGACGACCGTCGCCTGCCTGTTCATCCCGGTCGCCCAGCATTCGGAGCGTTGGGGCACCCTCGCGGGGCTGCCGCAGCTTATCGTCCTCGCACTATCGGTCTGGGAAGTCGGCGGCCTGATGGTCACCTATGTTGCGCCCGCGCTTGCTGGCACGGGCACCGCTGACCCCGACCCGGCTGTATTGGCAGCGTTAAGAACGGCGGTGTTGGCAGTTGCGGCTGTCAGCCTGGCCGTCTCCAGCCGTTTCAAACGGTGGCCGGAAGCCCGCTGGCTGGTCTACCCGGTGCTGGTATTGGTCGGCGTCAAACTGTTTCTCGAAGACTTTCCTCACGGCCAGCCGGTCACGCTGTTTATTGCCCTGGCACTCGTCGGCAGCGCCCTCATCCTGGTTGCCAGGTTGCTGGCTCGCAGCGATTCTGCCGCCGCACAGACCGAAAAATCCGTATAAGTGCGTACCTGATTTATTAAACAACCTATTGAGGTCAGCCGCCCGATCCGGATCATGTGCATCTGAAAATTAGAATATTCTAATAGTAGGTGTTCTGACGTATTTTCCCGGTAGTTCGACCCGCAAGACATGACCTCTGCAGCCAACACGGCGGTCCCGCCAGCCTGGCTTAAAACCCGAATTCAAAAAGGGCAGATCCTCCACATCGATCTGTTCTCCGCGCGCGCTTTCCTCACTCTCATTGGGAGAACTCACCATGACGTTGTTTAAGCAAGGATATTCACCACCGGTGCTCGCACTGCTCGCCCTGATGGTCAGTTTTGGGCTGGCGGGCTGCGAGGGCGATGATGGCACCGACGGCGCTGCCGGTCCCCAGGGCGTTGCCGGAGTAGACGGTACGGACGGCACGGACGGCGCGGACGGCAC
>JBATID010000400.1:0-16292 GCA_049667545.1 Woeseiaceae bacterium | reverse complement strand
TGACCTTCTTGCGACCGACGACGATCAAGCGCAGCTCGTAGCACCGGGAGTCCGGCTTGCCATCGATCTCGATTGTAAACGCGACGTCGGCGCGGTTACGCAGCGCTTTGCCGATATTCATCTTAATGAGCCGGCCAATATCGGCAGGCAGGCCGGCTGTAATGTCCGCGCCCGCCTGTCGGTCGGGGCAGAATCCCGGTGCAGCCGCGCCGCCGGCCACGGTTTCGAGGAGCGCGCCTTTGTCGGATGCAATAAAAATCCAGTCCGGCAAGTCGTCGTGCGATGCCAGCGGAGAGCCACTTTTGGTTTCGTCGTCCCTCAATCCGGTCCGCCTTGTATTCGAACCCCACAGCTGAAAATCAGAATAGCGGCGTTTACCGGCGGGTTGAGTGATCCAGTTCGCCTTTTCTCTGGCAAGCACGTGGCCAACGATTTTCAGAGATCATCGACGCGTATATGCGACTCGAATTTCTCCGCTATAATCTTGGCCAATCGACTGGCTCACTAATAAAGCATCATAAAAAGGGGGGGTAATTCGACAGGGCTCAAGGCAGGTCTCGCCCTGCTGGCCCACTTCCGATGCCCGCCGGAGAAAACGAATGATGGAATGGGAACCGGTTTACCGGGTAGCAACTCTGGGTTTCGCGATTGGCATCCTGTTCGGTGCCATCGCCAACAAAACTAATTTCTGCACGATGGGCGCGGTCAGTGACTGGGTAAACATGGGCAGCAAGGATCGTTTGCGCGCATGGCTCCTCGCGATAGGCATCGCGATTCTTGCAACCCAGTTGATGGACGCTCGCGGTCTGATTGACGTCGATCAGACGATTTACCGGACGCCGAATTTCGGTTGGCTCGGGCACATTCTGGGTGGTTTCGTGTTCGGGGTCGGGATGACGCTCGCCTCCGGTTGCGGACAGCGCACGCTGGTGCGACTCGGCGGCGGCAATCTGAAATCACTCGTTGTCGTGCTGCTCCTCGGCATAACCGCGTATGCGACCATTCGCGGTTTGCTGGGTCTCGTACGCATCAATGTCATTGAAGTCAGCAACGTCGATCTTGCGTCATCAGGCATACCGAACCAGGGCATCGACACCCTGATCGGGTCGATAACCGGCATCGAGAGCAGCGCCATCATCACCTGGATCGTCGCTACCGTGTTTGGCCTTGGAACAATCCTCTACGCATTTACGAGCAAGACGTTTCGCTCCAGTTTTGACAACATCCTCGCCGGCATTGCCATCGGGCTAATAATTCCCGCCGGCTGGTACGTCACAGGAGTGCTGGGCTACGACGATTTTGAGCCAGTGCGCCTTGAGTCTTACACGTTCATCGCCCCGGTGGGCGACAGTCTCATGTACCTGCAAACCTATACCGGCTCGACGATAAACTTCGGCATAGCGGCAGTTCTCGGTGTCATTCTCGGCTCGTTCCTGTATGTCATTATGACCGGCAAGTTCCGGCTTGAGTCCTTTAGCGATCGCAGCGACATGCTGCGGCACATCTTCGGCGGTATTGCGATGGGATTCGGCGGTGTACTCGCCCTGGGTTGTACAATTGGTCAGGGCGTCACGGGCATGTCGACACTCGCAACCGGATCCCTGCTGTCCCTTGTCAGCATCATTTTTGGCAGCGCACTGACAATGAAGATAGAGTACTACCGTCTGGACGACCAGACCTTCCGGGCTGCTCTTCGCCAATCGCTCGCCGATATGAAGCTGTTCCCCGGCGGACGAGAGTCGGGTTAGGGTCGCTACGCGCAACAATCAGGAGATCGCAAATGCAACGCGGCACTCTTATCGCACTGATACTTGCAACGTGCCTGGCCACCGGTCCCGCGTACGCGGAAAGTGTCGACGCGGGGATGACGGCGCCCGCGTGGGAACTGGAATCCGGCGACGGAACAGAGTTTAGTTTCCCGACCGACGCCAAGGGCGAGGCGAGCATCCTGTTTTTCTGGGCCACCTGGTGCCCTTACTGTCACGCCCTGATGCCCTACCTGCAGAAAATCCAGGACGACTACTCGGAATGCGGTGTGACGGTGTACGCAATCGACTTCAAGGACGACGGCGATCCGGTCGAATACATGGAAAAACTCGGTTGGAAATTCACGGTGTTCCCCCTTGGTGACCTGGTGGCTGACGATTACGGAGTATTCAGTGCGCCAGGCATCCTGGTCGTAAACCGGGATGGCGTTGTCACCTACCGACGCAAGCCGACGCGTGCTCCGCCGGGCACGGCCATCGCAGAAGTCTGGGACGCGGAAATACGCGCGGCCCTGGACCGGGCTGTCGGACGCACCGCGGCGGGTTTGTGACTGCCGGGCGCATTTCGCTTGAGTAACGGCAAGGAATTGTCTACGCCGCGAGCGGCGCGACGAAAACAGGTGCTCTACGCCACCACCGTCTTTCTGTCATCGGCGACCGTGATGGTGCTGGAAATTACGGCCGGTCGGCTCATCGCACCTTATGTGGGCGTGTCATTGTATTCATGGACGTCAGTGATCGGCGTCGTCCTGGCGGGCCTGGCCATGGGCAACTGGATCGGCGGCCGCTGGGCTGACGCCGGGGCCGCCGACCGGGAGGCCGGTTTCGCACTCGGCGGCGCAGCACTCGCCACACTGGGCATCTTGCTCGTGCTGACCATCTTCGCGCCGCTGGTCCAGGCTCGCTCAATGGGGCTGATGGCGGCGAGTTTCTTTCTTGCGGCCGGCCTGTTTTTTATTCCGGCCGCCTGCCTCGGGTTTGTCGCCCCGATGCTCACAACGCTCGCCCTGGGTCTGGACCGGCGGGCCGGGCACGTCGTAGGACGCATGCACGCCCTTGCGGCCCTCGGCAGCATCGCGGGCACCTTCGCCACCGGTTTCGTCCTGATTCAGTACTTTGGTACCCGGGCCGTAATCGTCGGCGCGGGCTTCGTGTTGCTGGCGCTGTCCGTGCCGTTGCTGCGCGGAGTCGGAACCGTCGCCACAGTTATGGTTGCGGGCGCGGCAATCGTGGGCGCCGGGTATGCCAGGCAGGGCTTGCAGGACCCCTGCGACACGGAGAGCCAATACTATTGCATAAGAGTCGTGGATTTCGGCGGCGCGGGAATGCCGGGCGAAACGCGTACGCTCGTGCTCGATCATCTCGTGCATGGCATCAGCTACGGCCCCGATGGCACGCTGTTGTTCGCACCTTATGCACAGCTTATGGACGAATTGTCGCGCCGACATCTGCGAGAAAATGCATCGCCGGGCCGATATTTCTTTGCCGGCGGCGGGTCTTATGCGCAGCCGCGGGCGACGCTGCTTCGATTACCGGACGCCACCGTTGACGTGGCTGAACTGGATCCTGCGGTCACGGCAACGGCGCAGCACGACCTTTTCCTCGAGCCAGCTGGAATGACAATTCATCACACCGACGCACGGGTTGCACTCGGGCGCGCGATGCCAGGCAGTTACGACGTGATCGTAGGCGACGTGTTCCACGATGTGGCGCTGCCGTATCACCTGACGACCAGAGAATATGCCGCTCTCGTGCGCTCGCGTCTCGCCGATGACGGACTGTACGTACTGAACGTCGTTGACGCGTTTCCCGATCCGCTGCTGGTCAAGAGTATTGTCCGGACTCTCGGCGAGCATTTCCCGCAGGTGGATATCTGGCTGGACCGGATACCCGACGGGCCCGGCAGAGCCACGTTCGTCATCGCTGCCGGGCTCCGAGAGACAGCCTGGCCGAGGGTTCTGGAGTCAGCGGATGGGCTTGCACGCAGCTGGCTGCGGGTGACGGAGTCGGTGGCGGAGACTGGATCACCGATGACAAGCGTCCCCGTCCTGACCGACGACTTTGTTCCGGTGGAACGGCTCGTTGCACGCCTGCTTTTGAGCGAGATCGGCAATCGATGAAAAAAGTTGCGCGAGCCGTATCATGGACAACAATTGTCGTCATGTGCCTGTCGTTCGCAGCGGTGGCAGCCGACAGCACGACAGTTCCAGTGGCTCGCGACTTGCAGGCCGACGGGCGTGTATCCCGGCAGCAGGGCATTCCGATCATGCTGTTGGTCACGCGCTCGGACTGTGGTTACTGCAGTTTACTCAAGCGTGCGGTAGTGCATCCAATGATCATCAGCGGCGAGTACGTCGACCGGGTGCTCATCCGCGAAGTGATTATCGACGGTGCGGGCGATCTCGTGGACTTCGACGGCACAACGGTGAGCCCGTTCGCTGTAGCGGACCGCCACAACGCGTTGCTGACACCCACCGTCTTGTTGGTGGGACACGACGGTCGTGTCCTTGTCGACAAACTGATCGGGATCAGCAACGAGGAAATGTATTTGTGGTACCTCGACAACGCCCTCGCCGATGCGACTCGAATTTTGCAAGGCAACTAACATTGTGGTTACGTTGTTGTTAGTGCGCTTTTCACGGAGCAGATAAGATGTTCAAGCTGCGTCGCGCGTTTCTCAAAAACAGCCTTGCACTGGCGGGCGCTGCCGTTACGGGCTCCGCACGGGCCGCTGCCGACGAAGACAAGTCGGCACTGCTCCCCCCCAACGTTCCGCCGTGGACCCGTTCTGTCGGCCGCGGAGTGGTTTCCCATCCCTACGGATCTCCGTCGCAATTTGAGGCCGACGTGATCCGCAGGACCGTCCCGTGGCCGACTGCGAGCAGCACTACCTCCGTCAGCTTTACGCCGTTGGCGGAGCTCAATGGCATCATCACGCCGAGCGGGCTGGTTTTTGAGCGCTACCACGCAGGCGTCCCGGAAATCGATCCGGACGCTCATCGACTGATGATCCACGGGCTGGTCGAGCGCCCGATCATCCTGTCGATGGACGACCTGGTGCGATTCCCCAGCGTTTCCCTGATCCGGTTCATCGAGTGTCCGGCGAACGGTGGTACCGAATGGCGCGGCGCACAGATGGAAAGCCTGCAGTTTACTCACGGCATGCTCAGTTGCTGCGAGTGGACGGGCGTGCCGTTGTCGGTGCTGCTCGAGGAGGTTGGCATCAAGCGCGGCGGGTCCTGGATTCTTGCCGAGGGCGCGGATGGAGCGGCGATGAGCCGTAGCATCCCTCTTGAGAAGGCGCTCGACGACACGCTCGTTGTGTACGCGCAGAACGGCGAGGCGCTTAGGCCCGAGCAGGGTTACCCGGTCCGGCTGCTGAACCCCGGCTGGGAAGGCAACACCAGCGTGAAGTGGCTGCGCCGGCTCGAAGTCGGCGACCAGCCCTGGCATCACCGGGAGGAGACCTCCAAATACACGGACCTGATGCCGGACGGCCGCTCCCGCCAGTTCACATTTGTGCAGGAGACGAATTCGGTGATCACGTTTCCGTGCCCGGAGAAGCCGCTCAATGCGCGCGGTCGCTGCGAGGTCGAGGGACTGGCCTGGTCCGGCCGCGGCCGGATACGACGCGTGGATGTCTCATTCGACGGCGGTATCAACTGGCGCCCGGCCCGCCTGAAGGGACTGGTGCTGCCGAAAGCGTTGACGCGCTTTAGCTTCATGTGGGACTGGGACGGCAGCCCGGCACTGCTACAGAGCCGCGCCATGGATGAGACCGGTTACATACAGCCCACGCTCACCCAGTTGCGAGCAGTGCGTGGTATCGCGTCGATCTATCACAAGAACGCCATTCACACGTGGCGGCTCGCGGAAAACGGAAACGTAAGCAATGTTCAGATCGAGTAAGGGGGGGCTCCTGATAGCCGCCCTGCTCCTGCACGGCTGCGCGGCCGACTCCAGAAGTCTGCCAGCGGCCGCTGTGGGCGCATACGGGTACGGGGAGCCCGCCACCGCGGAGCAGATTGCCGGCTGGGACATCGACGTGCGGCCCGATGGTGTGGGCTTGCCGCCTGGCAATGGCACCGCGCTTGACGGCGAGACCCTGTACGACGAAAAGTGCGCCGCGTGCCATGGCGTTTTCGGTCAGGGCGAGGACAGGTGGCCCAGGCTTGCCGGCGGCTTCGGAACGCTGACGCACGAACGTCCGGACAAGACGGTCGGCAGCTATTGGCCTTACGCGAGCACCTTGTGGGACTACGTGCGCCGTACGATGCCGTTCTTTGAACCACAGTCGCTAAGCAACGACGAAGTGTATGCCGTCACCGCCTACGTGCTGTACCTCAATGAGCTGGTTGAGGAGGATTTCGAACTGAGCGATGAAAACCTGGCATCCATTCAGATGCCTAACAGGCATGCGTTTTTCCCGGACCCGCGTCCCGATGTTGAGAACACGCTGTGCATGGCGGACTGCAGGGACCCGGCGGAAAGCCGCATTGCACCGGGCCAAAAATGACAAATTTGCGGCGAGATGCAGTGAGGTATAGTAGTTTTACATTGACGCGAATACGACAATCCGCTACATCTTGGTGCAGTCGTTAGACAAATGAGATCGGTCAAAACCGATCCGCGACAGGAGGAAACGATGACAAAGACTATCATTGCGGCGCTGGTCGGCGTTGCATTCGTCACGGGTGGCGCGTTATTGCTGCCGGCGACACAGTCCTCAGCCGAAGAGGCGCAAAGCACGATTGAGCTTGGCAAAGCGCTTGCCTTCGACCGCAAGAAAGGCAACTGCCTTGCGTGTCATATGATGGGCGATGGGGATCTGGCCGGCAACATCGGCCCGGTGCTGATTGCGATGCAGCAGCGTTTTCCTGACAAGGCGGTGCTGCGTGCGCAGATCTGGGATTCGACGGTCAAGAACAGAGGATCAGTAATGCCGCCATTCGGCCGACACCGCATGCTGACGGACGAAGAAATCGACCTGATTACGGACTATGTACACACGCTGTAAGCGAGTGAACGACGAGGAGAACCTGACAATGAATTTGAAGAGAAGACTATTCCTGAGGGGTGCCGCCGCGCTGGCGGTCCTGGCTGCGATTCCGAGAACGCTGCTGGCCTGGCCGGAGAAAGCGTTCGGCGCCAAGACCACCGCAGAGGCGATGCAGGCCATGTTTGGCGATGCAGAGGCCACGGCGAGCGATGACATTGTACTCAACGCTCCGGACATTGCGGAGAACGGCCGTGTTGTACCGATCTCGGTTTCCACCACTCTGAGCAACGTCGAGAACGTCAGCATCATCGTGGAGAATAATCCTGCGCCGCTGGTGGCGTCGTTCGACCTTGGTCCCGGAGGATTGCCCAATGTGTCAACGCGAATAAAGATGGGCAAGACGTCTAACGTCATCGCCCTCGTCAAAGCCGACGGCAATCTGTACAGCACGCAAAAAGAGGTCAAAGTCACCATCGGCGGATGTGGCGGCTAGGCCGGGCAGAATTGAGGAGTGAATCATGGCAGGTAATATAAAGATCAAGGCAAAACTGAACGGCGACACGGCAGAAGTAAAAACCTTGATGAAACACGAGATGGAAACCGGTACCCGCAAGGACAGCAAGACGGGCGAAACCGTTCCGGCTCACTACATCACCGAGGTTATGTGCTCGTTGAACGGCAAGCAGGTAATGATGGCCAACTGGGGACCGGCAGTGTCCAAGAACCCGTACTTTGCGTTCGAGATCGCTGGCGCCAAAGCTGGCGACGTCGTGACGATTAGCTTTGTAGACAACAAGGGCGAGACGGATTCTGCCGAGACAACGCTCGGCTAGACACGGCCGGCGTGGAGGAGCAAATGATGAAAAAAATAATCTTACTCGCGCTCGGTGGAATGTTGGCGATTGGCATTGCCTGGGCCACGCCCGAGGAGGATCGGCTGGCATTCATTGACTACCACAAAAAGCGCTTTCCGGACGTCGCCGTTGAAGACTACGTGAACGGTGTCTACGCGATCGACAAGGGAGCCTATGAGCAGTGGCAGCAGATCGAGGAGTTCGCGCCGTACGAGCTGGCGCTCACCGAAGGTGAGGAACTCTTCGACACGCCTTTCGCCAATGGCAAGACCTACGCTGATTGTTTCCCGAACGGCGGCATCGGCATCCGCCAGAACTACCCCTACTTTGATACCAATACCGGGCAGGTCAAGACGCTCGAGCTCGAGATCAACGAATGTCGGGAGAAGAACGGCGAGAAGCCTTACGGCTACAAGAAGGGCAAGATAGCGTCGCTATCGGCGTACATGGCCTACACCTCGCGTGGCAACAAGCTGAACATTGTCATCCCTGACGACCCGCGGGCCCTCGCAGCCTATGAGAACGGCAAAGAGTATTACTATTCCAAGCGCGGCCAGCTCAATTTTTCCTGCGCTGACTGCCACATCAAGAGCTCGAGCATGATGATCCGTGCAGACAAGCTCAGTCCCGCCCTCGGACACCCGACCCATTTCCCGGTCTATCGATCCAAGTGGGATGACATGGGCACGCTGCATCGACGCTTTGACGGCTGCAACAAGCAGGTGCGCGCAACACCGCTGCCTGCGCAGGGCGAGGAATATCGCAACCTGGAGTATTTCCTGACGTACATGAGCACTGGGATGGTCGTGAACGGGCCGGGCTCCCGCAAGTAGCTGCGGGGTTAGAGGAGTGAAGAACATGACCAATAAAAACTGGATGGCGGCGGTCGCCGTAACGGCATTGACGGCGCTGCTGGCGATACCTGCGCAAGCGGCTGACGAAGCCGGGTACAAAGCAGCCTGCGAAGCGGCCGAAGCAGCACGCAAGGCCGCGGCCGACGCGCGTTACGAGTGGAACACGACCGCCCCGCTACTCGAGAAGGCCGACGCCGCCGCCGCGGGTGGCGATTACGACAAGGCAGCCAAGCTCTGTAACGAGGCGCGGCAACAGGGTGAACTGGCGCTCGCCCAGTCCCGGCGCGAAGCCGAGGACTGGAAGTCCCAGGTCGTAAAGTAGCGTATCGCGACGAGGCGGCTTCGCCCCTGGTCGCGGGAGACAACAATGGATCGTAGGGAATTCCTGCGCCTGTTGGGCATTGGCGCGATCGCCAGTTCTGCGTCCGGCTGCGCGACCAAATCCGGTCTCGAAGGCATGTACGCGGCAGCGCCATTTGGCAACGCCCGCTTGCTGCACATGGCCGACTGTCACGCGCAACTCCTGCCGATCTACTTCCGCGAGCCCAACGTCAACCTTGGTGTCGGCGAGAGAATGGGCGCCCTGCCGCACCTCGTGGGTGACGAGTTCCTGAAGTACACAGGCATCCGGCGCGGCACAGCCGAGTCGCACGCGTTCACCTACCTCGACTTTGAGGCCGAAGCACGTCGCCTGGGTCGCGTGGGGGGCTTTGCGCACCTGCAGACACTGGTAAAGCGTATGCGCGCCGAAGCTCCCGGCGGTAATGCGCTGTTGCTTGACAGCGGTGACACGTGGCAGGGCTCCGGGACAGCGCTTTGGACCCGGGGCCAGGACATGGTTGGCGCCTGCAACCTGCTCGGCGTCGATATCATGACCGGGCACTGGGAATTTACCTACCAGGAAGACGAGGTCCGCGCCAACATCGAAGCGTTCGACGGCGAGTTCATCGCGCAAAACATCAAGCTGACCGACGACGCCGCATTCTTCGATGCGCCTGCCTTCGACGCGGAAACCGGTCATGCGTTCAAGCCCTATACGATACGGCAGATGGGCGAACACAGGGTCGCGATCATCGGTCAGGCGTTCCCGTACACGCCGATCGCAAACCCTTCCCGCTTTATTCCAAACTGGACATTTGGCATCAGGGCGGATGAGCTTCAGGCGCTCGCGGACCAGATCCGTGCCAATGAAAGTCCGGCCTGCATCGTCCTGCTGTCCCACAATGGAATGGACGTTGATCTGAAACTCGCGGCTGAAACATCGGGCATCGATTTCATCCTCGGTGGCCATACCCACGATGGCATGCCCATACCGTCCATCGTGCCGAACGCTGGTGGTGGCAAAACGGTCGTCACCAATGCGGGCTCCAATGCCAAGTTCCTTGCCGTGCTGGACATCGACATTGGCGCCGGGCGTGTCCGGGACTTTCGCTACCGTTTGCTGCCGATCTTCTCCGACCTGCTGCCCGAAGATGCCGAAATCGCGGCCTATATCAAGCAGGTGCGTGCCCCCTATCTCGACAAGCTCGGGGAGACCCTCGCGATTTCGGAATCGGTCTTGTATCGACGCGGCAACTTCAGCGGCACCTTCGACCAGGTCATCTGCGACGGGCTGCGGGAGGTCGGTGGCGCGCAGATCGCCCTGTCGCCGGGATTCCGCTGGGGCACAAGCGTCCTGCCAGGCGACTCGATCACGATGGAGCGCCTGCTCGATCAGACCTGCATTACGTACCCGGAGACCTATGTACGGGACATGAGCGGCGAGGAACTCAGGCTGATTCTCGAGGACGTCGGAGACAATCTTTTCAATCCCGATCCCTACTACCAGCAGGGCGGCGACATGGTTCGTCTCGGTGGCATGAATTACGTCTGCGATCCGCTGGCCACAATGGGTAATCGCATCAGCAACATGCAGCTCGATTCCGGCGATCCGATCGAGGCCGGTAAAAAGTACAAGGTCGCTGGCTGGGCCACAGTCAACTCAGAAGCGCCTGGCCCACCGGTCTGGGATGTCGTGGCGGAATATCTGCGTGCCAAGAAGACGATCCGGGTCGACCGACTGAACACGCCGGTGCTGAAAAACGTCAAAGACAATCCGGGAATTTCGGATTACAACGTCTGATCGTTGGAGGATATTGACATGACCGCGCACACCTTCGCTGGCGCCACCACGACAACGTTGCAACGCCTGCTACTGTTGCTGGCGCTGACCGCACTGAATACCTCCATTGCCGACGACCCCGTTAGCGAAGACAAGCCGTTCGCCGAGAACTTCATCTTGTTGCAGCTCAGCGACAACGACCCGGGCAAACAGGATGCCATCCTGAATGTGGCCAACAACCTGATCAAACATTACGAAAGCCCCGACCTCGTCGACATCGAGATCGTCGCTTTTGGCCCCGGCATTCATCTGCTGATTGCCGGCAACACGCGCGAGGCACGCATTTCGAGTCTCGTCGAAAGCGGCGTGCGCTTTGTCGGATGCATGAATACTGTCGATTCGCTGGAGCTCGCAACCGGCAAGCGGCCCGAACTGAACGAGCACACCATCCCGGTGCAAACCGGCGTCGCGCACATCGTTCAACGCGTGCGCGAGGGCTACGTGCTGATAAAGCCCTAGCTCCGACCCCTACATCTCCAGATCGGCAATAACGGCGGCAATTCCCGCCCGCGCGCAGGCGTCGTCCTCGGCACCACCGGGTGCGCCGGAAATACCGATACCACCGACGATCGACCCTGCGGCTTCGACAGGCACACCACCACCGACCATCAGGGCGTCAGTTACGTGGCGCACTCCGGCCTGCGGCGATCCCGATGCAGTCAGTTCGGCGAGAGCCAGCGTGTCCGCGCGGAAGCTCACGGCGGTCCAGGCCTTGCGACGAGCGGTCTCGGGCGTATGGGCACCGGCATAGCGATCCCGCAGGATGACCTGTGTTATCCCCATACGATCAACGACAGCCACGGCCACCTGGTAGCCCGCCTCCCTGCAAAAGGCCAGCGATGCATTCGCGAGTTTGAGTGCCGTCTCCGGTGTCATTAGCTTAAGGTCGATGAGCGCATCTTCGGCCGGAGCCGGTACCGCCATCAGGAGGCAAGCGAGCGAGCTGATCAGTGAAATTCTTAGCTTCTTCATATTTCATCTCCCCGAGTTAACCGTGCCGGAATCGGTTGCAGATTGTCAGGTCTTTTGATCGAAAGCGGCGCTTAACCAGTATATTACAGCGTTCCGCACGCCGACAGTCATGCGCAACGCGGGATATCGGCTCACTTGCGGTCGGTGTGGTGCCGGTCCAATATCGATCCTTAACGCTATGGAGACAGTCATGAGAATCGCAACAGTCGCCCTCGTTTTGTCGTTGCTGGCGCCATCGTTCGCCGCTGGTGGCGAAGATCTGTGGCATACGAAGCTCCAACAGGCGCTTGCAAGCCCGCTACGGACAGATGCCGAACGCGCCAGGGACGCTAACCGGCTCCCGGCAGAAACCTTGGCCTTTATGCAATTTCGTGACGACCTGCGGGTGCTGGAACTGTTTCCCGGGACCGGCTGGTACACCAAGCTGCTTGGGCCAATGCTGGCGGAACGCGGCAAACTTTACCTGGCTCTCGGCACAAGCCGGGTTGCCGAGCTGGTCGCGAACACACCCGAACTTGCTGCCGTCGAGATTCTTGACGCAAATCCGTCCATGCCGCCTACCGACGTACGTGGCGTATTTGATCTTGCGGAGTTTTCGTTCTGGGTCGAGAACGTGGACCTGGTCGTCACCTTTCGCAATGCGCACAACCTGACGCCCGCTGGGAGAGCCAATCTCGACGCGGCGGTGTGGGAGGCGTTGCGGCCTGGTGGCCTCTATGGCGTCGTGGATCACAATCGTCGCCACATGGAGCCATCCGGCGATCACAACCACCGGCGCGCAGATCCCGTGCGGATCATCCACGAAATTACGAAGGCAGGTTTCGAGTTTATCGACTGGAGCGACCTGCACTATCGGCCGGTCGACGACCTGACCCTCGAGGTCGGCGACGAGCGGGTCAGCGGCCGGACTGATCGCTTCACATTGCTGTTTCGTAAGCCGGAGGACCCGGGCCGGGACTCGTCGCCGTAAGCTACGACTATTAATGATTATGCTATGCCAGGCCGGTCATTCTGCGCCGTCGCCGAATCAGCCGCCGCCCCGGGGCTACCGGGGCGGACAGCGATAGCGTTCACGCTCAGGGCTTGATGTAGGCGTACCCCTGGCTCTGCAGGATGGCGAGCTGGGCAACGCCGCTTGGGACGATATCCGCTTCCTCCACATAATAGAGGTCCTTGGCCATGTCGACCTGGCGCCCTTTGACGGTGTTGGCGCAGACCTGGAACTGGATGCCCTGGTCCCGCAAACTGTCGATCTTGGCAATCATTTCGTCCGTTGCGTTAGCGTGCTTAAATTTCGGAAGCCGCTCAAGGGACGCCGGATCCAGCAGCAGCGCCAGTCCGTTGCCGTGAAGCACCACTTTCAGGTCCAGATTCTCGGCGCCTACTGCGTTGATGTGATTCTGGACGTTGCGCAATGCCCCGGCTTGCTGCTTCGGATCGTCGTAGTTGATGTGATAAACGACTTTCTGCTTAGACGCACTAGCGTCCGCGGTATCCGCGATGGCCTGTCCGGCCAACAACGTCGTCATCCCCACAATAGCCGCCAGTGCGGCCAGACTTTTTAACTTGATCATAATTCCCTCCTGAGAAACAGATATGGGCCGGACGTTTTTTTCTTTACTGCGACCGATCGTCGGTCGCGTGCGTGCAAGAAATTGCTGCCAGGCCGTTGCCCCTTTTCCCTCGGGCACCAGCCTTGTGGCAAGGTGTCCGACCGCGGGCTTTTTTGTAATCTTTGCGTGCCCGAGTGCCTCCGACATTACCACGCCGAGGGTCCCGCACGAAATGGCCTTGCGGTTATTGCCGGCCAAATAGGGCCATTTTTTTCGCTTCTGGCGGTGAGGCTAGTCCTCGGCCGCGATGCTCTGCGAACATTTAGCAATTGCGACAGACGCAGCGAGATTGACCAGGCGACACGTCGAGTCTTGGAGACTCAACGGACATAACCGCGTCCGTCGCATCGCTCCAAAGGCCGGCTTCGCGCGTAATCACATCACATAATATTTCGGCATCGGCTTTCATCAGGTTATGTCTCGCGCCGCCGCCAACGAAGTTGGCTACTGATCAGTACTAATCAAAGCCTTACACCATTCCCAGCGAAATTTCCTGGCGACGACTGTCGCCGCACGGAGACATCACGGCATCTACGTAATTGACCAATTAACAAGTGCGTGCCTAGATGGTGGCATCACTCACAGTCGCGTAAACGGGCAACCGCGCTTGGGCAAAGCACGCAACCCACTTTAGCTGACGGCATCGTTCTGCCGGCATCGCGTGATCGTTATATTTGAGGGGACAAATCCATGTTCAGTCAAGCCAGAAATTTCGTTGTCATTATCGTACTTGGGCTGTTCGCTGCAGGTTGGGCGCCGTCCGCATATTCGTTTGGTGGTTTTGACGATGGCGGTGGCTCGGGAATTCCTGACTGTGCAAGTTGTCACTCGTCTCTGGCTAATTTCGGTCCGCGCCATGCGGACCATGCGGCGTTAATGAACAACGATTGCGGCGCGTGCCATGGTAATGGATCGCGCGACAATCCACCGCTGGACAACTGTGTGCAATGTCACGGGCGTGACGCGGATGCCGGCGGCGACAATATCTCTGCAGGGCTGGGACGTGGGCTGCGCCAACATCACGAGACCGTCAACGCCGCAGCGTGCGGAAGCTGCCACAACGATGCAACGGGAGCTGCAGGTGTCGGCGAGCACATCTTACCCTCGTTCTACTCTGCCGCGCTTGGCGGCGCGGGACTCGATACCTGCGATGGTTCCGAAGAACAGTTCTCCTCGCTGACGATCAGCCTCGACAACGACGGTGACGGTTCGACTGATTCGGACGATTCGGATTGCCAGTCAAATACCGTGCCGACCGCGAACCCGGGCGGCCCCTACAATGGCAGCGCCGGTTCTTCGATCAGTTTTGACGGCAGTGGCTCGTCCGATTCTGACGGGAGCATTGCCGGCTATCAGTGGGACTTCGGCGACAACAGCACGGGCTCTGGTGTAATGCCGACGCACGTCTACGCATCTGCCGGTACGTTCGACGTCACGCTAACTGTTACCGACGATGGCGGTGCGACCGACACGCAAACGACGACGGCTACGATCACGGCACAGCCGCTGCCGCCTATTGCCGATGCCGGGGGGCCATACAGCACCATCGTCGGCTCGCCAGTCAGTTTTGACGGCAACGGCTCTTCGGATCCGGACGGCAGCATCGTCACTTACGCATGGAGCTTCGGCGACGGCGGCACCGCAGTCGGAGCGGCACCAACGCATACCTACTCCGTCGACGGTTCTTTCACGGTCACGCTAACCGTAACTGACAGTGACGGACTGACGAGCAGCGATACAGCGTCAGCTTCGGTCAGTCCGGCCGGTGGCAACGCGCTTCCGGTGGCGCGCGTCAACGGACCGTATACCGGGACGGAGGGCACTGACGTGCAGTTCTCGAGCAGTGGTTCGGCGGATTCGGACGGCACGATTGCGACCTACGCGTGGGACTTCGGCGACGGAACCACGTCCTCCGCAGCAAACCCGGCGCATGCTTACGTCGCAGCCGGAACGTATACGGTAACACTGACCGTCACCGATGATGCCGGGGATAGCGCGGAGGATTCGACGACTGCGGCGATCGAAGCAGTCGTCGTTAACGTGCCGCCCGGCGCGGAGGCCGGCGGCCCCTACTCCGGCTTTGTCGGCGATGCGATCAGTTTCGACGGCAGCAGCTCGACCGATACCGACGGTTCGATTGTCCAATACGACTGGGATTTCGGCGATGGCGTCACATCGTCCGACGCCGGCCCATCGCCATCTCATATTTACTCGACGGCGGGAACGTACGAGATCACGCTTACCGTGAGCGACGATGCCGGCGCGTCCGACAGTGCTACAAGTACCACCACGATTGCCGACCAGGTGCCCGCGACCGATGGTGAAACCCAGTACGGCAGCTACTGCGCATCCTGCCATGGTGTTCCCTGGACAGAGCCCGCTGTCGATCCGTCACTCACTGGCGTTCGTCGCCTTGCCGGCGCGAGGCAGTGTTCGATCGACGGCTCGATATTCGGCACGTACGTTTTCCCCGACGGCGCACCCGGAATGCAGTTCCTGCAGGAGATTGCCAGCAACGGAACCATCGATACCGCCGAGATTGCCGAGTATCTGAACAGCCAGCCGGTTACGGGAGAGCAGTATTACGTCACCGCCTGCGCCGGCTGCCACGGGGAAGATGGCAGCGGCGGCAGGACCGGCGAGAGTGTGACCGGTGAAGATGCAGGCGAAATCAGGGAGGCCATCCATGAGGAGAGCACGATGCAATACCTGGCCTGCCTGCCCGACGCAGACGTCGACGCAATGGCGCGATTCCTTGCCGGCAACAACACAGAAGTTCCTACGGACGACGATGACACCGACGACGAATCTGGCAGCGACGATAACCGTTCCGGCGGCGGTGGTTCCGGCGATCTGCCATTGGTAGCGCTACTGGCGTTATTGGCCGTGTTTAAGGCCGTCAGCAAACGAGGCACTCCACAGTCTCTGGCCGGAAACGCATCGGACGCCAGAGCATCTGGAGGAAAATAAGGGACTGTTACCTTGCTTTCCTGCGAACGGGTCATCAGCCGATAACAGCATCAAGAATCATCATGATGACAAAGCCACCGAGCAGACTGAACGTGGCCAGATT
>JBATID010000399.1:0-22212 GCA_049667545.1 Woeseiaceae bacterium | reverse complement strand
CCTGTGCGAAGTCGACGCCGATATCGCGCAGCCAGTCAAAGTCATCCTGCTGCTCAACCTGTTCGGCAACGACGCGGAACTTCATGGTGCGCGCCAGCTTGATCATGGCGGCTACCATTTCCTGGTTGACGAGATCGGACCGCAGGTTACGTGTATAAGTACCGTCGATTTTGAGGTAGTCGATCGGCAGTTGCTTGAGGCTGGCAAAAGAACCAAGCCCGCTGCCAAAGTCGTCGAGTGAAAACTCGCAGCCGATGCCATGCAGCACCTCGATAAAGCGCTGCGCCTGCTGTACGTCCGATAAAATCGCCGCCTCACTAACTTCGAAACAGATCGATGCAGGCGTCACGCCCGAGCGATCCAGCGCGTCGACGACAAAGCCGAGAAACGCCTCATCCGACACTGTCTGGCTCGAGAGGTTGATGGCACAGCTACGATGCGCCGGCAGCTTGATTTCGTTGCTGCCAATGGCACCCAATGTGGCATTGATTACCCAACGATCAATCTGCGGCATCATCTGGTAGCGCGTCGCAGGTTTCAGGAATTCGGCCGAGTTCGTCGGGCGGCCGTTGGCGTCTGCGAGCCGGATCAACACCTCGACCGCTGGCCCCGAATCCACCTGTCCGCCCATGGCAATTATGGGCTGCAGCGCGAGTTCGAAACTGTCGTCGTGCAGGGCGGTTTGCAGCTGCCGTAGCCACTGGATATCGCCACGCTCGCGCGCCACCGCCTCGTCGCGCGCCGAGTACACGTGCACCTGGCCCTTGCCCTGTTGTTTCGCCATATAACATGCAGAGTCTGCAGCGCTCAGCAGGTCCTGAATCGTGCCGCTCGCATGACTGATTTCGACGAGGCCAATCGAAATACCGATATTGAAAATCTTGTCGCGCCAGACGAATCGATAATCAGCAACTGCGATACAAATATCGGTCGCAAGCTGTCGCGCTTTTTCTATCGGACAGCCTATCAGCAAGGCGCCAAATTCATCGCCACCGAGCCGCCCGACGTAATCGGAGTCGCGCACCTTTTCCTTAATCAGTGCGGCAACTTCGCGCAGCATGTTGTCGCCCGCCTGGTGGCCACAACTGTCGTTAACTGCCTTGAATCGATCGAGGTCCATGTAGAAGAGCATGTGCGCCCCTTCTTCCGCATGTGCCGCGTCCAGGGCTTCGTCCAGCCGGCGTTCGAACTCGCGACGATTGATTAATCCGGTCAGCGGGTCGTGCGTTGCCTGATACGACATCTTGCGCGTCAGTCCCCGTAGCTCACCAACATCGTGGAACACAACAACCGTTCCGGAGATGCTGTCGCCCGGACCGCGCACCGGTGACGCCGTAATTTCCACCGAATGTTCATGTTCGCCATCGCTGCTGACCATCACCGCGTGTCGCCCCATGTTGACGCGGCGGCGCATTGCGAGGCAGCGCTCGACGGGATCACCAAGCGGACGTCGGTCGGTATCATCGACCAGCGAAAAGAGTTCAGCGATGCGATGGCCGGCAGCATCATTTCGACTGGTACCGATCAGCGTCTCTGCTGCCAGGTTCATGTAGTCGATGTGGCCGTTGTTATCCGTCGTAATAACGCCTTCAGAAATCGATTCCAACGTGTACTGCGCCTGGCGCTTGCTGCGCGTAAGCGACACCTCAAGGCTCTTGCGGTGACTAACGTCCCTGGCTACCGTCAGAATTGCACGCTTGCCGTGAAATTCGATATTCGAACTTTGCGCTTCGACCCAAAGTCCCGAACGATTGCCGTTGATCAGCTGGACTTCAATGCGCCGCGGCGCCGTCTCACCGGCCAGTCGTTTTGCAACAGTTTTGCGAAACAGCGCGCGGTAAGCCGGTTTCACCAGGTCCGCTACCTCGCGGCCATCCAGCAGCGCGGGCTCCAGACCGACCAGGCTGGCCGCCGATTCATTTGCCAGCAAGATCTTTTCATCATGAATCATGACGATTTCCGGCAGCGTACGTGCAAAATCGGTGAACAGGCGATCTCGATCCTGGATCTTCTCATCACGCTCGCCCAGCGCGTCAAACAGGCGGTTGACCGTTACAGCGAGTTGCCCGATTTCCGCGTGATCGGGTACTGACAGCCGACGGCCGACCGACGCGTCCGCCGATGCCGCCAGGAGTTCCTCGTTGAGTCTCCTGACCCGGGCCGCCATCCTCGCGCGGGCGGTCCACGCAACAATGCCCGCCAAAATAGCCAGTGCCGCCACTGTTGCGAGTACAATGTAAATTAGCGTGGGTGACATTCGGTGCCCGTTTTATTCAGCCGCGTGGGTCGGCGTCATTTGTTATTATTATTGGGGCTTGATATGCAGCTCCAATGCCGGCGATCAGAGGGTCAAAAAGCTCAGATAAACCAAGCATATGTAAGCATATCCCAGCAGCGTTACCGCGCTGGGGCGATTCACCATAATTCACGACGAGTTGGCAGCGGGCGGCCTTCTTTGAGGACCGGAAAATAACGCCGGCCTGATAATTTTTAACGGATTTCATGCGGTTACGGGTAAAGCGAGTATGAATACGGAGTTTGCACGCCTGCAGATGGTTAACCAACAAGTGCGTGGCTGGAATGTCTATGACGAAGATGTCCTCGCGATGTTGCGGGAATTGCCGCGCGAACACTTTGTCCCGGCGGACTATGAGGCCCTGGCCTTTGCCGATACACAAATCCCCATCGGCTATGGACAATCGATGATGGCGCCTACCGTCGAGGGCCGTCTTTTGCAGGCGCTGGAACTGCAGGGTCACGAGCATGTCCTTGAGGTAGGCACCGGTAGCGGTTTTTTGACCGCATGCCTCGCGAAGCTCGCTGCGAGGGTTACCAGCATTGATATTTACGACTATTTTCTGGCACGGGCTGCTGACAAGCTCGCGGATTGCGATATCGACAATGTTGAACTGCTGGAAATGGATGCCATGCGGGCACTGCCCGACGGTGAGTTCGACGCTATCGCCGTGACCGGTTCCATCCAGGCGTTTGACCCGCGGTTCGTGGCGGCGCTTAAACCACGTGGCAGGTTATTTCTTGTCGATGGCGACGGGCCCGCAATGCACGCCAAGCTGGTCGAACGCCTGGACGGCAAGGACTGGCGTACAGCCTGGCTGTTCGAAACCAACCTGGCGCCGTTAGTGCATGGCGCACTGCCACCACAGTTTTCGTTTTAGACTCATTAGCGCAACAAATTTACAATCGGACGAAACCAGTTACCGGTCCGCAGCATCTAACGTCGAACAGGTCGTTTTTTGACTGTTGTCGTGATAAAGCAGACCATGACACGCCTCGCCTCTTGAGGACCGCTTTCCGGAACGGGAAAAGATGAAAAAAATTAACAAATTCAAAGTATTACCATATCTCTTGTGCGCCATTGCGGTATCGGGCCCCGCTCATTCCGCCTCGCTCCTCGAGATTTATCAGCGGGCCCTGCAGGGCGACCCCCAGATCCATGAGGCTGAAGCTCGTCGACTCGCCGCACTCGAGGCCAAACCGCAGGCGAGAAGCGCCTACATGCCGCAAATCACCGCCGGTGGCAATTACTCCATGTCCGAGACGTCCGGCCCACGCTCCTTCTTTGATGACGCCGGCGAGCGCCGCATAGTCGACGCAGACATCGAGACCGACGTGTTCTCCTGGGATGTAACCCTGCGGCAGTCGCTGTTTCGCTGGGACTATGTCGTCGGGCTAAGGCAGGCTGACAAGACCGTCGCGAGAGCCGAGGCCGTGCGCGAAGCCGCGCAGCAGGACCTGATCATCCGGGTGGCGCAGCGCTATTTTGACGTTTTGGCGGCCGAAGACCGTCTGACGTCGATTCACGCTGACCGAACGGCCATAGCGCGCCAACTCGAGCAGGCGAAACAACGCTTCGAAGTCGGACTGATTGCGATCACCGACGTACAGGAGTCACAGGCCGCCTACGACAATGCAGTAGCGAACGAAATCGCTGCAAAGCGATCGCTGGCGACGGCCCGGGAGTTTTTGCGCGAAATTACCGGGGAGTATGTCTCCGAGTTATCGGCACCTGCTGAGGATTTCCCATTAATTACTCCTGACCCAAGTGACGAAGCGAGTTGGGTCGACATGGCGCTGACCCAGAATCTGACGTTGCTGGCCAGTCGCATTGACGAACAGCTGGCGCGCGACCAGATCGCACTTCGGCGGACTGGTCGTTACCCGACACTGGACCTGGTCGCCAACACCAGCGAGGACAAGTCGGACCAGACCACGACAACGGCACTTGGCACGAGCACTGACAGTCTGACGAACCCGCGCGACAGCATTACATTGCAGCTGAGCGTGCCGATCTTCACGAGTGGCGGCACATCGTCGCGTGTTCGCGAAGCCGTCTATCTGCATCGGGCGGCGCGCGAGCAGCTGCAACGTGTCACACGCGAAACGGAACGCCAGGCTCGCGATGCCTACCTCGGTTTTTTGTCAGAAAGAAGTCGTGTGAAAGCGCTGGAGCAGGCGGTCGCTTCCAGTACCACCGCATTGCAGGCGACAGAAGCCGGCTTCGAAGTCGGCACGCGCACCATCGTTGATGTTCTTAACTCCCAGTTCACGCTGTACCAGGCAGTTACCAACTACTACCAGAGCCGTTACGATTATGTACTGAACGCATTGCGCCTGAAGCAGGCCGCCGGGAACCTGGCGGTGCAGGACCTGGAGCGTATCGACCAGTACCTGGAAAAACGCAAATCTCCGGAACAGCAGTTTGCGGAAGAGGTAAAAGCCGAGGAAGCGGCAGAGGACTAGGCAGGCAACTTTTCAATCAGGAGCGGTTCGAGCAGCAAGAGCAGACGCTGCAATGCGCCACGGTTGGCCTGCAGCAATTCAAGGGCATTCTGGCCAAGTTCGGCCGCGTACTCCGGACGATCAAGCAGCTCTGCTACTGCGCCAACCAGTTCGTCCTTGTTGCTCACCACACGGACAGCCTCCGATTCGACAAACATGTCGGCCATATCCTGCGAGTTAAACAGGTGCGGACCCGTGATCAACGGCAGCCCCTGAATGGCCGGCTCCAGCAAGTTATGGCCGCCTATCGGCACCAGGCTGCCGCCGATGAACGCAATATCGCTCATAGCGTAGAAGAGCGGTACCTCGCCCATCGTGTCGCCCAGCAACACGCTGGTGGAGTCCGAGCACGCCTTGCCCTCGGTCCGCGATACAACCTTGAGTCCCGATTTTTCGATCAAGCCGCGAACCTCGGCGAAGCGTTCCGGATGTCGCGGCACGAGTATCAACAACAGTCGGGGAAAGCGCTTAAGCAGGGCCTGATGCGCCTGCAACAGCAGCTTCTCTTCACCCTCGTGGGTGCTCGCGGCGACCCAGACGGCGCGATCGCCCAGCAAATCACCACGCATAGACCGCCCGGTGGCGATTACCGCAGTCGGTAATTCGATATCGAACTTGATGCTGCCAGTCACATGCGTACGTCGCGGACTCGCCCCGAGGGAGAGGAAGCGTTCCGCATCGGACGGAGTTTGCGCGGCGATGATGATGCCGTGAGACAACGTCTCCCGAATCAGCGGCAGGAGCCTGCGGTAGCCACGAATCGATCGCGGCGAGATCCTGGCACTGACGAGAACCAGTGGTACCCGTCGAACGCCACAACCTCGATAAATGTTCGGCCAGATCTCGGTTTCCATAATCAACGCAGCGGCCGGGTCTACGTGGCGGAAGAAAAGTGCTACCGCATGCGGAAATTCGAACGGTATGTAGCTGTGTTGTACTGCCTCGCCAAAAACCGCCCGGACCCGCGCTGCCCCCGTCAAGGTCACCGTCGTGACCAGCAGCTGTCGGTGCGGGTACTGCTTGCGCAGATGGTTGATCAGCGGAATAGCCGCCTGTACCTCACCAACTGACACCGCGTGTATCCAGATACAACGTTGCAGACGTGGAAAGCCGAAGCCGAAACGTTGTCCGAGGTTGGTAAGGTAATCGCGATTGCCGAGGCTACGAAATAGCCAGTAGCACGCATATGGGATCAGCAGCAGGTATGTCAGTAGGTTGTAAAGTAAGCTCACGGGCGGCTCGGCGTCTTAAGCCTTCAGTCACGCAGCTTGTCGATGATTCGGCTCGATGAATGGCCATCTCGAAACGGTAACACGCGCACTTCACCGCCGTTTTGCAGAACCTCTTTGGCGCCAGCGATTTGCGCTGGGGTGTAATCGCCGCCTTTCACGAGAATGTCTGGCAGGACTTCAGCAATCAGCGATGTTGGTGTGTCCTCCGAGAACGGCACGACCCAATCGACGGCGGCGAGGCCGGCCAGCACGAGCATGCGATCGTCGAGTGCATTGATCGGGCGCGAGTCGCCTTTCAGGCGGCGCACGGACGCATCGTCATTAATGGCCACAATCAGCCGATCGCCGAGGCTCTTGGCCTCCTCCAGGTACGATACGTGACCGGCGTGCAGAACATCGAAACAACCGTTCGTCATGATAACTCGCTCGCCCTTCTCGCGAGAGTCCGCGACCATGGTGAGCAGCTCGGCCCGATTGACGAGTCCGCGACCGCCCTGGCCGCGCTGGTGCAGCGACGCGCTGATTTCACCCGGCGTGACGGTCGCAACACCAATCTTGCGAACAACCAGGCCGGCCGTAATATTCGCCAGCGCCGCAGATGAAGCGAAATCCTCACCGCTGGCCAACGCCCCGGCCAGCGTGGCAATAACGGTATCGCCCGCGCCGGTTACATCGTAAACCTCTCGCGCCTGCGTCGAGAGGAAGACCGGCGCGGCACCCGCCTCGAGCAGCAGCATGCCCTTCTCGCTGCGGGTCACGAGCAGGGCTTCAAGATCGAGCTGCTCGAGCAGCGCTCGTCCCCGGCTGACCAGCTCTTCATCCGTGGCACAAATGCCGACGACCGCCTCGAATTCGGACTGGTTGGGCGTAATTACCGAAGCGCCACGATACTTGCTGAAATCGTTACCCTTCGGGTCTACCAGGACCGGCACGCCAGCCTCGCGACAGGCACTGATCAGCGCGACAACGTCCGACAGCGCCCCTTTGCCGTAATCCGACAGGACGACAGCCCCCGCTCCGTCCAGCGTTTCGCGCAGTGCATGGAGCATCGTGTCACCGGGCATTGCCGCCACGTTTTCCTCGTCAAGCCTGATCAGCTGCTGGCCCCGGCTTTGCACCCGGGTCTTGGTAATCGTCGGACGATCGGTCGCGCACGAGAAATCGCACACGATGCCCCGTGCGGCCAGAATTTTCTCGAGCGCAGCGGCTGCCGCATCAGCGCCTACAACGCCCAGCAGGCGTGTTGACACGCCGAGACTCGCCAGGTTGACCGCGACGTTCGCAGCGCCGCCGGGACGATCGTCCGTCTCATGCACGTGGACGACAGGTACTGGTGCCTCGGGAGAAATTCGTGCGGTCGAACCAAACAGATAGCGATCCAGCATGACATCGCCGACGACAATCACGCGGGTCTGGGAAAAATCGGGTATATGAATGGTCACGCAGCGAAATTTAACAGATCAAGGCCTTGCGAGCAGCCTATTCGCGCACGGGCTACAATAAGGATCGATTTTTGACCGCAGCCGGGTAACCTGCATGCCGCGTCCGCAACACGGATCACTGCCGCCACGGGTTCGGTCGGTCCTTGCGGGTTCTCCGGGTTTTTTTTTGTGATAAGGAACTTTAGATGTTTAGATTACTGTGCTTGTTCTTCCTATTCAGCATGGGTACCGACGTAATGGCCGAGCAACCAACGAGATCGATTACAGTGACCGGCACAGGCTTCGCCGAGATTGAACCGGACCGCGCAACGTTGCACATGTCAATCGTGGCGCGAGAACCGACGCTCGATGCCGCCCAAAAAGGGGCCGCAGACGTCGCCAATAAGGTCCTCAAGATGACCGATCGCATGGACATCGCTCGCGACCGGGTTGACACAACGGGCGCCTCCGTACGCCCCGACTACCGGTGGAATCGCGAGAAGGAAGAGCAGGAATTACGCGGCTATATCGCGGAACGGCAGATCGCTGTGAAAATCGACGATCTGGAGAAGCTTGGCGCTGTTGTTGAGGGAGCCGTCAGTGCGGGCGTCAACCAGGTATCGCCGCCACAGCTTGATAGCAGCAAGCGCAAGGAGACTTACCGTCGCGCACTGCGAGCAGCGGCCGAGGACGCTAAAGCAAACGCGATGGAGCTTGCAGCTACACTGGACGCCAGGCTGGGCCAGGTTATCAGTATTAATTCGGGTGCCGACGCACCGCCGCCTCCCATGCCCCACGCGGCCGGCGTACGGATGATGACAGCAGAGTCGGACGCGGCGGAGACTTACAATCCGGCAGACTTGAGTTTCAACGCCATTGTCACGGTTGTTTTTGAGCTTACGGAGTAAGTGCGTCGCGCGTTCAGATCAGCCGCATTTGGAGTCGCCACAGGAAAGGCAGGTCATACAGCCATCCATCATGATCAGTGCAACCGTATTGCACTTGGTACAGAGCTGCGCACCATCAGGGTAATTATTGGCCGAAAACGCATCCTGTTGTTTTTTTGACTCTTCAAACTCGGCACGCTTTTTAGCAATTAGCCTCTTCTGACCTTCGTCGAGCTCGGGCGCTGCCATCAGGCCGATCATGATCAGGTGTTTCTCCACGATGTGGCCAAGCTCCGCGATGATCGATGGCATGAACCGACCTCCGGTCTGCCAGTAGCCGCCTCTCGGATCGAACACAGCCTTGAGCTCTTCGACCAGGAAGGTTACGTCGCCACCCTTGCGAAAGACCGCCGAGATAATGCGCGTCAGCGCCACAATCCACTGGTAGTGATCCAGGTTCTTCGAGTTGATGAAAATCTCGAACGGTCTGCGCTTTTCGTGTTCCGTACCTTCATTCAGAATGATGTCATTGACCGTGACATACATCGCATGATCAGACACCGGCGTCTTGACCTTGTACGTCGATCCGATCAGAACTTCCGGGCGCTCCAGCTTCTCGTGCATGCGAATTACTTCGGCACGATCACCGCCACCCTCGCGTTTGTACTCGGGCTTCGCCGATTCCTGTTCGGCCGCCTTCTTGTTGACGGCATAGCCCACTATTTTCTTCTCGATTTTGATCATCTAAAACTTTCCGTAATAACCTTCTTTAAGTGCGTCAAATAAATTCGCCGCCGTGTGCGTCTCGCCGTCATACTCGATTTCCTCGTCGCCCTTGAGATCGACGGTCGAGCCGTCATCCAGCGTGAACGTGTATGTCGTGTTCTTCAGATCCTTCTCTTTAACAAGAACGCCCTGGAACGCCTCCGGATTGAAGCGGAACGTCGTGCAACCCTTCAGGCCCTGCTGATAGGCGTACAGGTAGATGTCCTTGAAGTCACCGTACGGATATTCGGTTGGCACATTCGCTGTTTTCGAGATCGATGAATCGATCCACTTCTGGGCTGCCGCCTGAATATCCACGTGCTGCGTCGGCGTCACTTCATCGGCCGTAATGAAGTAGTCCGGCAAAGACCCGGCCGCATTCTCATCCCCAAATCCGGCAGGCATCGCCTCGGGATTCACCATGTTTCGATAGGCCAGCAGCTCAAACGAGAAAACGTCGACTTTCTCCTTTGTCTTCTTGCCTTGCCGGATGACATTGCGAAAGTAATGGTGTGCAAAACTTGGCTCGATACCATTGCTGGCGTTATTGGCGAGCGACAGGGAAATCGTGCCCGTTGGGGCGATTGAGCTGTGGTGTGTAAATCGCGCTCCGGTCTCAGCCAGCTGCTCAACCAGCTCCGGTTTTTCGGCCGCGATGCGCTGCATATAGCGGCTGTAACGAGCATGCAGGATGCGACCCGGCACCTTGTCACCTGCCTGATAGCCATCCGTGCGCATCTCTGGACGTTTGCGCAGCATCTCTTCCGTGACCTCGAAGGTCTCGTTCATGATCGGCGCCGGGCCCTTTTCCTGCGCCAGTTCAAGACCTTCTTCCCAGCCTGCCAGTGCGAGCTGGCGCGACACTTCCTCGGCGAACTCCACGGACGCCGGATCGCCATAGCGCTTGCCAAGCATCGTGATCGTTGAACCCAGGCCCAGGAAACCCATACCATGGCGCCGCTTCCTTTGAATTTCGTTACGCTGCTGCGGCAACGGCAGACCGTTGATCTCCACCACGTTGTCGAGCATGCGCGTGAACGTCTTTACAACCTTCCTGAAGTTATCCCAATCGAAACTCGCCTCGTCGGTGAACGGCTTGACGACAAACCGGGTCAGATTGACCGAGCCCAGCAGGCAGGAGCCGTACGGCGGCAGCGGTTGCTCACCACAAGGATTGGTTGCCCGGATGTTTTCGCAGAACCAGTTGTTGTTCATCTGGTTGACCTTGTCGATCAGCACAAAGCCGGGCTCAGCAAAGTCGTACGTTGAGGCCATGATGACGTCCCAGACGCGCCGCGCCGGAATCGTCTTGTAAATCTTGCAGGCCACCAGCCCCTCTGGGTTGGTAACGTAATTGCCGCCTTCCGGCCACTCGCGCCAGACGATCGTGCTGTGGTCCTGCAGATCGAGATCGTCGTCGTCGACTTCCTTGTGCGTAACGGGAAACGCCAGTTTCCAGTCATCTTCGGCAATCACTGCCTGCATGAACTCGTCGGTGACGAGTAGTGACAAGTTGAACTGGCGCAGACGGCCATCCTCGCGCTTGGCACGAATAAACTCCATGACGTCCGGATGGCCTACGTCGAAGGTACCCATCTGCGCACCCCGGCGCCCGCCTGCCGACGAGACGGTGAAACACATCTTGTCGTAGATATCCATGAAAGACAGCGGGCCGGAAGTGTACGCGCCAGCGCCAGTGACGTAAGCGCCTTTGGGCCGCAACGTCGAAAACTCATACCCAATACCGCAACCCGCTTTCAGCGTGAGGCCGGCTTCATGCACCTTGTTAAGGATGTTGTCCATCGAATCACCGACCGTTCCCGACACGGTGCAGTTGATCGTGGAGGTCGCAGGCTTGTGCTCCCGCGCACCCGCATTGGACACAATGCGGCCGGCCGGAATGGCGCCGCTACGCAGCGCCCAGGCGAATTCTTTAAAGTAATGCTCGCGTTTGGACTCGACCTCTACATTGGCGAGTGCCCGCGCAACCCGCTCGTAAGTTGCGTCGATCGTCTCGTCGATCTTCGAGCCATCTTTGGCTGTCAGTCTGTATTTTGCATCCCAGATGTCCAGTGATGCAGGTTGAAATTCGATATCGGTAACCGTGTGCATGTCGAAATTGACGGCAGACTTCATTGGTCCTGTAACTCCCCTGTACTCCTTGCAAGGAGACCCCAAACTAATTATTCACCGGCTTATTCAAGCGAACAGAAATCCGCCCACCGGCGGCCAGATGACGCGCGGTGAGGGCCGTTTCCAGCCTTTATGTAACTTTGAAGAGACACAAGATGTTGTGTCTGGACAGGCTCAAGATTATGCCCGTATGGGGCGACTGTCAAGCATTTTGCACAAAATATTTAGATACCATTTTATAATTAAAATCATGGACTTACAATACACTCGCGAGTAAGTACTTTAAAAACAAGGAAAAAAATATGTCGCTTTTGAAATTCTTGAATTTCACTACATGTAGTGTCAGGAATTACGTTAAGTAATCGCCCTGACAGCCCTGCTTTCACAGTCTATTCGAGCGGGTCGACGCGCCTTGAATTGCCGCAACGGACCCCTATTTCACCGGCAAGAGATCCAAGTTACCAGGCGGTGCAACACCTGGTCAGGCACAACGTGAACGAACTTTTTTTGAGGAGAATATTATGAATTTTGCCCGTTTCGAACCGTGGACGCTGGGCGACCTGTTAAGTCGCGATGCCATCAACCGCCGCCCTGCGGCAGGACCTTACAGCACCGAAGCGGACTGGGTGCCGGCGGTCGATATCGTGGAGGAGAAAGACCGTTTTGTGCTGCGCGCCGACCTGCCGGGTGTCGATCCGTCCAAAATTGACATCAACACCGATAATGGCTTCCTGAACCTGTCGGGTGAACGTAGTGCGTTCGAAAGCTCGGAAGAGACCGCTGCGCAGCGCATCGAACGGGCGACCGGTCGCTTCCTCCGCCGTTTCACGCTGCCGGACTCAGTCGCTACCGAAAGCATAACGGCCCGGTGCAGCAACGGTATCCTGGAGGTTGTGATACCGAAGGCACCCGAGGTCCAGTCGCGCCGAATTACCGTCAAAGCAGCTTGAGCTTCACGATACTTGCCCGGGCGCGACCAAATGCCGCGCCCGGGCATCTTTACAAGATGCGTCCAACGTGTCACAAGATAATTCATTCACCCGCGATTCATCCGGGCGAATCTAGTCTGAACATTTCGCGCTGAGTAGAATCTCATCGTTATCCAAAGCACACTCCGAGGCGACCTATGATGTACAAAATACGCTTTCTCTGGACCGGCCTTCTCATCGCGGCCTGGTCGCTCTCAACCGCAAGCGCCGCCGTGCCCGTTAGTATCGACGGTCGTGCAGTGACCAGCCTTGCGCCGCTGGTGGAAGCCGCGTCACCCGCCGTGGTCAACATTCGCGTCAGCCAGACCGTATCGCGCCGCAGCCCATTTGGCGACGATGCTTTTCGCCGCTTTTTCGGAATCCCGGACATGCCCGGCGGCGGCACGCAGCAGGTCGCCAGTGCTGGCTCCGGCGTCATCGTTGACGCGAAACGTGGCTACATCCTTACCAACCACCATGTCGTTGGCGATGCTGACGAGATTCAAATTTCATTGATTGACGGGCAGATTCTGGACGCCGAAGTGGTGGGGTCAGACCCGGCCACGGACATCGCCGTGATCAAAGTCGACGCGGACGGCCTCACAGAGATGCCGATCGGCGATTCTGAGGGCGCGCGCGTCGGCGATTTCGTGATTGCCATCGGTAACCCGTTTGGACTGGGGCACACCGTTACGTCCGGCATCATCAGTGCCGTGGGCAGGACGGGTATCAGTCGTGATGGCTACGAGGACTTCATCCAGACCGACGCGTCGATCAACCCGGGCAACTCTGGCGGTGCCCTTGTCAATATGAGAGGCGAGTTGATTGGCATCAATTCCGCGATTATCAGCCGTTCGGGCGGCAACGTGGGCATCGGCTTTGCCGTACCCACGGCAATCGCCAGCTCGATCATGAGCCAGATCCTCGACTTCGGCGAAATTCGTCGCGGTCTGCTCGGCGTGCGTATTCAGACTATTGACGCTGAAATGGCAAAAGCGCTCGACACCAATATCGAAAATGGGGCATTAATCACCAACATTGAGCCGAGCTCAGCGGCCGAGCAAGCCGGCCTTGAAGTCGGCGATATCATTACTGGTGTCAACGGCAAGAACGTCGGCGACGCGTCAGAACTGCGCAATACCATCGGTCTGCTGCGATCCGGTGACAAGGTCGCCATTCAGTACGTACGCGATAGCAAGACGCGCTCGACAACTGCGGAGCTCGGACAGGCGCGGGCGCAGCAGCTTACCGGGTCAGATATTCATCCCGGGCTCGACGGTGCCCAGTTTGCGTCGGCCGCAACGAGCGGCGACAGCGGCATCGAAGTTTCTGAGGTGGTAGAAGGCAGCCCTGCAGCCCAGCGCGGTCTGCGTGCCGGCGACATCATTACAGCGGTAAACCGCACGCGCGTGCGCAACCTTGCGGACCTGCAAACGATCGCCGCCGACAATCGCATTCTGTTCCTGCTGGTGCAACGGGGTGATCGTTCCCTGATGCTGCAAATCCGCTAACAATGAGCGCCTGACTGCTGCTCATGATGGCTTGCCGCGACGCCGAAAGAGGCCGTTTGAGCAGCGCGCTGATGCTCTTTGTTGCGGCGTTCTTGGCCAACGGTGTCGAGGCAGCGACCATCGAGAAGCAGCGCGGGCTTTTCATGCAGGTCTATGCAGACGCCGAACTCGGTGACTGGAGCGGCGTCGACAAGCTGTCGAGGTCCGAGCAACGACTGCTTAAGAACTACGTCCTCTGGCCTGACCTGCGCGCCGCCTATTTACGTGTCCATCTTCGCCAAACACCCGCCGCCGACATCGAGTCCTTCGTTGACGAATACAGCACGCTCAAACCGGCTCGAGATCTGCGCTATCGGTACGCTCTGCAGCTAGCCAGGAGCGGCGATCTCGAGGCTTATCAGCACATTTACGAGCGCTACTACCAGGGCCAGAATATTGCGAAACTCGACTGTCTCTCCCTGCAGGCAGACTTGAAAGCCGGCCGCAGCGCACGGGTTACCAGTCGCGCTAAAGCACTGTGGCTGGTCGGCAAGAGCCAGGTCAGCGAGTGCGATCCGGTTTTTGACGACCTTAAGAAACGGAACCTGCTTGGCCCGGATGAATATCGCGAACGTTTCGCACTGGCAATCGATGCCCGGTCATTTTCACTGGCGCGATGGCTTGCAAAGAACCTCGACAAACCGCACCAGGACGAGGCCGCACGATGGCTGTCGGCACACAACAATCCAGAGGATTTTCTCAATACGCCCATCATGCATTCTGAGCGTGAGACCGCTCACAAGCAGCTCGCCTATGCCGCCGAGCGGCTGACCTATCGAGACCCTGCGATCGCGCGAAAAGCCTGGCAGCGTGCAACGCGAGCGTATCCACTGCCCCGTGAGCTGAAAGTCTCAACGGACCGTCATATTGCACTGTGGACAGCCCGTGACAATTTGCCGGCGGCCTACGAATTACTCGCCGCATTACCCAGGCATGCGCAGGATGACGAAGTCGTTCGCTGGCGCGCCCGCACCAGTCTCAGGAGCTCCGGTTGGGAGCAGCTACTGAGCGACATCGGCAACCTGTCAGAGCAGGAACGAGGCGCCGAGGAGTGGCAGTACTGGCGCGCCATCGCGCTGCAGCGTTCAGGTCAGGCGTCAGTTGCGAATGAGGCGTTGCTCACCTTGAGCAAAGAACGCAGTTACTACGGTTTTCTTGCCGCGGACGAACTTGGCGAACAGTACGCCATCGATCACGCGGAGCTGGCGGCCGACGAGCCGGCTATCGCAGTGATCGCGGCGCGCCCGGAGATGATTCGGGCGCGCGAGTTGTTTCTGGTCGGGCTGGATGGGCGCGGCCGATCCGAGTGGGATGCCGTTGTACGCAACTTCTCGGCAGCGGAAAAACGGCAGGCCGCGATTCTCGCGGACCGCTGGGGCTGGCACTCACGCGCTATCGCGACCGCTGCCAGCCTTGGCGAATACGACGACCTGTCGCTACGCTACCCGCTGCCGTTCAAGACCGAGTTCGAAGCATCGTCTTCGAAAGCCAGCATCTCCCCGACCTGGGCATACGGCATCGCCCGCAGCGAGACCCTGTTCATGCGCGACGTGCGCTCAAGCGCCGGCGCTATCGGGTTGATGCAGCTGATGCCGGCGACCGGGCGCAGCGTCGCCAAGGCTCTGCAGCTGCACTACACAGGGCTCGATACGCTTACCGATCCGGAAAACAACATTCGCCTCGGTACCGGCTATCTCGGTCAGATGGAGGAGCGGTATGGTGGCAACCTCGTTCTCGCCACAGCCGCGTACAACGCCGGACCGCATCGCGTCGATCGTTGGCTACCGGAGTCCGGCAGCGTCGACGCTCGCGTATGGATCGAGAACATTCCCTTCAACGAAACCCGTAAGTACGTCAAACGAGTGCTCGCCGCGCAGGCAATTTTCCATTGGCGCATGACCGGCAAGATTCGGCGGCTCTCGGATGAACTGGTGGCGATCAGGTCCGCCGAGGACACACAAAAACTAGCCGCCCGCTAGGGCGACCAGCGCAGCGTCTCTCTCCGACTTCTTCAGCTTCGCGAGGTCTGCGGCTTGCCCATAGAAGCAACGAATATCCTCGTTGCAGTCAGCAAGAAGCGCCCGAAACGCAGGCAATCGTCCTTCGTACAGGGCCGTCGATACCAGACGTGCGTTATTCAGCTCGCCACTGCGCCAACTGGCCGAGTCGCGACCTGATCGTTCCAGCCTTGCGCTGGCCGCGCGGGCCAGCTGCTCGAAGCGAGCTCTCTTACGACGCCTTTTTTCCTGCTCACTATCCGCCGCCGCATAGACCGTGCGCAAATCGTCGCGTGCGCCTGCAACCAGCGCCATGAGGTCCTGGCGCAGCTCACGACGCTCGCGATAGGCCGCGATGTCGTCATGCTGCCCACGTGAGCTCAGCCAGCGCTGCATGCCAAACTCTTCCACCGCTGTTGCGAAAGACTCGTTAAAGCCGGTATCGCCTTTTACATACAGCACCTGGTGCGCCAGCTCATGGAACAACACGGCTACCAACTGCAGATCATCCCAGCGCAACATCGAACTCAGCACGGGGTCGTCAAAGTTGCCAAGTGTCGAGTATGCCGATACTCCGCCGACCATCACGTCGAACCCCTTTTTTTCAAGACGTTCCGATTCGTCATAAGCCGCCTGCCGGGAAAAAAAGCCGCGATAACTGACGCAACCGGCGACCGGAAAACACCAGCGCCGAGGCTCGAGAGAAAACTCCGGCGCCGCGAATACGTTCCAGACGACATAGTCGCGCTCGATGTCCGCGTAGCTGCGGTAACTCTTGTTGTCCGGCAATGCCAGTTCGTCAACTGAAAAGGTCCGTGCTTGTTGCACGAGCACCAGGCGCTCGGCCAGCTGCGCCGGCGTACTCTTGTCCTCGAGCACCTTCTCGATAGGCTCGCGCTTCTTTATTACCTGCCACTGCCCGGCTGCGGCCTGCAGGTAGTAACAGCCCGATGTCGACAAACACAACGCCAACACCAGCAGCCGCGTCAGCGCGTGCAAATAATGGCCTGACTGTTTCATGGGCTTACTCTGCTGTCTCGCGCACCGGAACGTCAACAACGATTGTCGGGTACTATTACCGGATGCATATATACCTTGTTGGCGGCGCGGTGCGTGACGAGCAGCTCGGCGTTCCGTATTCAGAGCGCGACTGGTGCGTTGTGGGCACGACGCCTGACGAGATGCTGGCGCTCGGGTATCGCCAGGTCGGCAAGGATTTTCCCGTATTCCTGCACCCGGATACCAAAGAAGAGTACGCGCTGGCACGTAAGGAGCGTAAGACGGCGGCCGGCTATCACGGCTTTGCCTTTGATTTCTCTCCGGATGTTTCTATCGAGGAGGACCTGCTGCGTCGCGACCTGACGATCAACGCGATCGCACAAGACGCCGATGGCAAGCTGATCGACCCCAGCGGAGGCCTCGACGATATCCGCAACCGCCAACTGCGACACGTATCCGATGCGTTCGCCGAAGACCCGGTTCGTATCCTGCGTGTCGCCAAATTTGCCGCCCGTTACCGTAAGCTCGGCTTTCGCATTGCGCCCGAGACCCTGCAGCTGATGCGCAACATGGTAGACAACGGCGAGGTCGACGCTTTGGTGCCCGATCGCGTTTGGAAGGAAACCGAAGAGGCGCTCTGCGGCCGTGACCTGCGCACCTACTTCGAGGTGTTGCGCGAATGCGGCGCACTCGCGGTATTGTTTCCCGAGGTAGAGGCATTGTTTGGCGTTCCGCAGCCAGAAAAGTGGCACCCGGAGATTGATACCGGCATACACGTCATGATGGTGCTTCACCAGGCCGAGGCTATCACCACGGACCTCGAGGTGCGTTTTGCCGCATTGACCCACGATCTTGGCAAAAGCAGGACACCCAGGCACCAGCTACCCGGGCATGCCGGTCACGAGACGCGCGGCCTGGCACTTATTCGCCACCTTGCCGAACGGCTGCGCGTACCGCGAGCGTGTCGTGACCTCGCCCTGCTGGTCGCGGAATTCCATACGCATTGCCATCGCGCTCTTAAGCTGCGGGCGAAAACGTTATTGAAGGTACTTGAACGGACAGACGCCTTCCGGCGTCCCGATCGATTTGAGCAGTTCCTGCTGGCTTGCGAGGCCGACGCGCGCGGGCGAAAAGGACTCGAACAGCGACCTTACCCGCAGGCGGATTACCTGCGCGGCGCATTTGCGGCGGCTGCGGCGGTGGATGCCGGGGCGATTGCGAAGGACCATGCGGACCACAAGATTCAAAAAGCGATTCGACGTGCGCGCCTCGCGGCGCTACGTGACTACCGGCGCTCAGCTGCCGTAGAAATAGACGAACACTGAGAAGAACGAGACGTCACCGAAGAGCTCGGAATCATCGAGACCCAGCACGAACTCTATATCGGCTGTCTCGCCGAGCGGGTTCAAACAGGAGACCGTCACCGAGCGTGCGCTGCTCCTGTCGGCCTCACCCTCCCAGGAACTTAAGTTAAGCTGCCAGCGACGCTCGCCGGCCTCCACACCCAGGGTAGCGCCGACACGATAGTCCACCAGGGATGTGATCAGGCTCAGGCGGGAAAACGACAGCAGGTCTGTCAATGCGCGGTTGCGGTCCAGCCGGAGATTGACGCCGTAGTCATAGTCCATGCCAGAAAAACCGATTTCCACCGTATCGCTGACATCGAAACGCAGCGTTGCGCCGACCCCGTTCGCGTCAAAGTCGACCGTGCGCCGGGGAAAAAGGTCGGCGGCCGGCAGTTCAAACGTGAAATCGCGGTGTTCGTAATCCGCCGCAACTGAGAACCGGTCGGCACGCCAGTAAAGGGATGCACGCCAGTCGTCGGAATCGAGCGAGTCGTTGTCCCCCCACCTGGAAAGCCCCAGGCGAACGCCGAGCGGATCAAACCTGTGATCGACGCCGACATCGGCGAACCATGTATCGGTGTCAATGCCCGCCGCGGAATCAACGGTGTAATGCGCCAGCGTGGCAGACACCCAGGTTTTTTCAGTAACGCCCAGCTCGCCGAGCGCGGCCAGCGCAAATCCGCCATTGGAATCACCCTCGATGCCCGTACCGACAATGTAGCCCTCGCCGGCAACGGCGCCGCTCGCCAACAACAGCAATGGTAATACGCTACGCCAGCACATAGAGAATAAGCGCGGCCAGCGCGAGGCGATAAACCGCAAACGGCGCCAGCCCGATGCGGGAAACGAAGCGCATGAAGAACTCGATGCTAAGGTACGCGACGATCGCTGATACTACGGCTCCCAGGCCGAGTTGTCCCCACGGGACTGCCGCCTCGCCTGTGACAAGCTCGAACCCTTTGAACAACGTCGCCAGCAGTATGACGGGCGCAGAGAGCAGAAACGAAAACCGGGCCGCATCCTGGCGATGGAAACCCAACAGACGGCCTGCCGTGATGGTCACGCCGGAGCGCGACGTGCCCGGCACGAGTGCCAGTGCCTGCGCGCAACCGATGATCATCGCATCGCCGATCGTCACCTCGGCCATGCTGCGCTCGCGGCGTGCATACCGGTCGGCCAGTGCCATGAGAATGCCGTAGCCGGATAGCGTGTAAACGATGACCGAGGGATCACGCAAATTGGCCTCGATCCACGATGCAAACCACAGCCCGGCCACAGCGGCCGGAATCGTGCCCAGCCCAATGGCCAATGCCATGTTCGCTTGTGGTTGCCTGATATCGCCGCCCAGCAGCTGCACGCCACCACGCAGAAGACCGAGAATATCCTCGCGGAAGAACACGCAGACGGCGACCAGTGAGCCGAAGTGCACGGCGACATCAAACGCCAGTCCCTGATCGGTCCATTCGACCAGGTACGGGACCAGGACAAGATGCCCGGAGCTCGAGATCGGCAGGAACTCGGTTAAACCCTGGACGATGGCCAGCACAACCACGTGCAACGTCGTCATCGCTGCGTTCTCGCCAACAATCGATCCCTGGGTAAGCCGTCCATCATAAAGTGTGTGTCCTGTCTGCGAGTTGAAAGGCGGATGGTACCGGCACGTCGCCGCGACGCAATGCCATGCACTTGAAATTCTCGCCCATTTCATCGGGCAGCGTCAGCATCTTGACCTGCCCCGATAACTCAATCTGTGTCTCAGTCGGCAATGATGCGAATCCCTGCAGTTCCAGATCCAGCCCGCCGCCGAGCAGAAACTGTGCCTGTGGTGCATATCCGATGACGTCGAGTCCAGATGCCACCGCCGCCTCGGCAACGGTCGTAAAGTCTACCCAGGCGGTGATGTCCTGGATGCCGGCGAGAATCAGTGGATTGTCGTGCACATGGTGGCGGAAGTGGCAACGCAGCCAGCCACCGCTGCGCCCCGCTGCATAGACCTCACGCCGCGACAGGCCATAGTCGAACAGGAACGCCACACCGCCGTGCATCGCGGCGGCGACATCGCCAAGCCATCCCGGCAAACCGTGCGAGACTTCCGATACGAATCCCGGTGGCAATCGACCGCCCAGATCAGCTTCGATACGTTGCACGGCATCGTGGAGGTATGCGGGTGCCGCAGCGTCAATCATGCAAAACCGACCGTCAGCAGCGGTAACCCGGAGCTGCCGTACCTCTGTCTCGGTGCGCAGGAAGCGTTCGACCGGCAGCGCGTCCAGCACCTCGTTGGCAATGACAACGCCGACATGCGCTTGGGGCAGTTCTGTCAGCCAGCGAACCCTTGAGGCGAATTGCGGCAACTGCTCACGTACCCGCCGCTGCTGGCGTTCGATCAGGTCAGCGGATACTTCGACGATGTCATAGCGCGCCGGTAAAGCATCGAGAGCCTGCAACGCGCACAGAATATCCACGGCGAGCTTGCCGCTACCCGCGCCAAACTCGAGGATCGAACCGCCATCGGTTGCCGCCAGCACTTCAGCACACTGCCGCGCCAGCACCCGCCCAAAGACCGCCGACACTTCGGGCGCAGTGACAAAATCGCCGGCCGCAGCAAACTTCGCGGCACCGGCCGCGTAATAGCCCAGACCCGGCGCATACAGCGCGTGCTGCATGAACTCGGCAAAACTGATGCTGCCTCCGGATTCGCCAATTTTCCCGTGGATCCAGTCGGCAACCCGTTGACTGTGTGCAGCACTGTCTGCGTCCGGTTGCGGCAATGATCGATGCGGGTCATGTTGCATGTGGGCGGCAAAGTCTTTATGAAGGTTGCTGACGGAAATCATCGGATCGTTAGATGCAAAAGAACAACCTTGACGGCAAAGTCGTCCTCGTCACCGGCGCCGCGCGTCGAATCGGCGCCGCTATTGTGACACGGCTACACGAAAACGGCGCGCGGGTGGCGATCCACTATCGTGGCTCCGCGGCCGAAGCCGCTACGCTCGCCAGCCGCCTGAATAAGATTCGGCCGGAGTCTGCCGCCCTGTTTCAGGCCGACCTACTGGACAACGACCAACTTGCCCCGCTGATCGATGACGTCATCGGCTGGGGCGGTCGCCTCGACGGCCTGGTTAACAATGCATCGACGTTTTATCCCACGCCGATCGGTACGATCACTGAGGATCACTGGACGGACCTGATGGGCAGCAATCTGAAAGCGCCGCTATTCCTGTCGCAGGCGGCGGCCCCCCATTTAAGACGGCATCAGGGTGCCATCGTCAACCTCGTCGATATCCACGCACAGCGTCCGTTGCGCAACCACCCGGTTTACGGCCCCGCCAAGGCCGGCCTTGCGATGTTGACGCGCGCACTGGCGAAGGACCTGGCCCCGGCCATTCGTGTGAACGGTGTTTCGCCCGGCGCAATCCTGTGGCCCGAAGAAGGCATGAGTGACAGCGCGCAGCAAACCATTCTGAAACAGGTGCCGCTGGAACGGCCCGGCGACCCGGCGGACATCGCGGGCTGCGTGTTGTATCTGCTACGTGACGCAACCTACGTGACGGGCCAGATCATCGCCGTCGATGGTGGTCGCTCGATAGGCTGGTAATCGCCACCTCCCATCATGATGAAACAGGAAAGATGACGCGAAGGCAGCGGGTCCTAGTCCGCCTTGCAGGTCGTATTCAGTAGCACCCGTCTTGACCCGTCGCGCTGATCGACGAGTGTGCAGTCCGAGCCGTTGATCACCAGGCGAAACTGGATCGGCTTTTCGAGAATTCGCCCTTGTGGCACCGGGTTGCTCATCGTACCCGTCGGCCAACGCTCGATCGTCAACAGGCTGCTCTCAGTGAGCGCGTCGTCCGCCAGCATAACCTCGGAACCGAGGGCTTCGTTAACAGCTGCCTGCAGCGCCGCGCGGCTTTCGATATCCGGATCCACGATGCGCGCCGGACGATCGCTGTCTGCGTCGATAGTCTGGCAGCCACTAAGCATGAACCACAGCGACGCGCCAAGTATTGCTTTGACCATTTTCATATCAGGGCCGCCCTATGATGCGGTTGGAGTCGAACACTGAGCGCGGGACAATCGGCTCTGCGCGCTGCGGCGCCGGCTCGCCCAGCGC
>JBATID010000398.1:0-3845 GCA_049667545.1 Woeseiaceae bacterium | reverse complement strand
CCCCTTTGTTGCCGCGCTCTTCCTTGTCGACCTGGACGACGATGTCCTGGCCTTCCCTCAGTACGTCCTTGATATTCGGCTTGCCGCCGCCGCTTTCCTTGACGAAATATTCGCTCGATATCTCTTTCAGCGGCAGAAAGCCATGCCGGTCGGACCCATAATCGACAAACGCGGCTTCGAGGCTGGGCTCTATGCGCGTGATCTTGCCTTTATAAATATTGGCCTTCTTGCGTTCCCTAGAAGGGGCCTCGATGTTGAGATCGTATAGACGCTGGCCATCGACCATCGCCATGCGCAACTCTTCTTGTTGAGTTGCGTTGATTAGCATTCTGTTCATATTGCCCTACTTGATAAATAGTATTGAAGGGCAGCAATGGGGGACTTGGCGCCGCCAGGCGGGCGCAGGGGAGGTCACACACAATGAGGCGCGCCGACAGCGTACCTTTTGTGGTATTTGCGAATTCGAATCGGGTCTGCGCCAGGAGTGCCAGTACCCACGATAAAATCAGCATGATTTCCCTGCGGCTTTGCCGCTCTGGCGCCAGCTAAATCCCGTGCTCGCTGCCATCTGAAATCTGGTTTCGCAAAACACGAAACCCATAAAACAAACCGGCCACAGCCACCGGATGGTTAAAAAACAGACAGCTGTGGGTGAAAATCCTAAGGCGGCCAATCCAGGATCGGAAGCCGCTCGGGTTTTGAGGCTTGGCCAGACAGGTATGCCCGGCGGCCACAGGGCGCTAATATAGCACACCATTACGCCACTTCAAGTTATTGATCATGCAAGAAAAGCCAGTACATGGCGGCGACCCTGCGACCGCTTCGGAGATGTGTCATAGCCGCGTGCGCAAGGTGCAGATCGGCGCTGAGGAGGCCGGCCAGCGCATCGATAACTTCCTGCGCCGGCAGCTGCCTGGCGTGCCGAAAGGGCGGATTTACCGGCTGTTGCGGCGTGGCGAGGTGCGCGTCAACAGCGGCCGGGTGCGGGCGGAGTACAAGCTAAAGGAAGGGGACGAGGTGCGGGTACCGCCTGCTCGCATCAGGACAGGGCCACCGCCACCGTCATCGAATTTCGCCGCGAGCATCCTTGCGCGTGTCATTTATGAGGACAAGCGCTTGCTGGTGGTCAACAAGCCGAGCGGAGTTGCCGTGCACGGTGGCAGTGGCATCAGTCATGGTGTCATCGAATTGCTGCGACACGCGCGGCCGGAGCTCAAGGATCTCTCACTCGTGCATCGCATCGACCGGGAGACGTCGGGTTGCCTGGTTCTTGCCAAGCGCCGCAGCGCGTTGCGGGAGCTGCACGCCCGATTCCGGGAGGGGCAGGTCGAGAAGAGTTACCTGGCGTTAGTGCTTGGTGACTGGCAATTCGGGGAGCAACTTATCGATGTGCCGCTGTTTGTGCAGAACCGACGCAACGGCGAGCGTCATGTTGTCGTCAGTGAGAAAGGCAAGTCGGCGCAGACGCGAGTGCGGCTGTCGCGGACGTTCGGCCTATACAGTCTGCTGCAGTGTTCGCCGATGACCGGCAGGACCCACCAGATCCGTGTACATCTTCAACATACCGGCCACCCGATCATTGGCGACAATCGCTATGGCGACGAGGAGGCGAATCGCCACGCTGAAGGGTTCGGGCTTAAACGTCTGTTTCTGCATGCCCAGTCGATCGCCTTCGCCGATGACAGTGGCAATGACCTGCACTTTACGGCGCCGCTCGAGGATGATCTCGAGACCTTCCTCAATACCGGCGTCGTACAGGCGCAGCGGCAAAAAAAGAACGAACGATAGGAAAAGACGATAGGAAAGGACGATAGGATATGGCTATGAAATTCATACTAAGAACGTTGCTGATCTACGTAGCCGGGCTTTCAATAGCGTTGGCACAAACCACGGGCATTGCTGATCAGGCTGAAAACGCCACGGTTTCCGAACGGGAGCGATTGGGAAATCAGCGCATACAGATAGAAGCGGAAATGCGGGCACGCGAGGAACAGCGACGTCTTGAAGAGGCAGAACAGGTGCGGCTGAGGGCGGAGCAGGCTGCAGCACGAAGTGAGATGGCTGCCGCCCAGAACGCGCAGCCGGATGCGAGGGAGGCAGCCGGCAGTGCCGACATGTATCGGACGCTTGAGCAGTTGCGGCTGTTGGGTGAGCTCAAGGACGACGGTTATGTCACCGAGGAAGAGTTCCAACGGATCAAGCAGAGAATCCTGGACAGCCGACTCTGAGTCACAACTTCTGCGGTGAGAGATAGCCCAGTTCCAGCAAACGATCCGAAACCCAGATCATCGGCAGGCCGATCAGCGCGGTGGGGTCATCGGTCTTTACCGATTCAAATAACACAAAGCCGGCGCCTTCGATCTTGAAGCTGCCGGCGCAGTCGTAGGGCTCGTCGAGTTTCAGGTACGCCTCGGCGAGTCGCCGGTCGAAATCCCGGAAGCGTACGGTGGTTTTGTCAGTGTGTTCGTAGCGGGTGCGACCGATCGGATCGAGGATGCACACCGCCGTCAGGAAGTTCACCACCTGCCCCGACGCTGCCAGGAGTTGCTCGACGGCTTTTCGATGGTCGCCGGGTTTCCCCAGGATGCGGTCATTGAGCACGGCCAGCTGATCGGCACCAATCACCAGTGCATCACGCGATTTAGTCGCGACCGCTTCGGCTTTTTTGCGCGCGAGGTAGCTGGCCAGATCGCCCGGACTGCGGCCGGCGCTGTTGCTTTCGTCGATATCCGGCTCCACGGTCTCGAATTGGTCGAGAAAGCGGTCGAGCAGGCCACGCCGATAGGGCGACGCGGAGGCGAGAATGATCGTCGGTGCCGACGGGTTTTGCATAGCTAAATCAGGGCGTTAAGGGATTTCCGCAGAATATTACCCGGTTTGCCGTCGGCTGCGGACATTTATTGTAATTCGTGGTGGCTGGAGACTTTGACAGTGGCCGCCGAGGTACTTATCATGCGCCCGCCATGAGTGATCCGCTGCGTATGCGCCGCACTGCGGCCGAATGGGCAGCAGCCGGCCAAGTTATTGATATTTCTCAGAAGCTTAGCGGTTTCGAGCAACTTGGGGCAGTGGTGGAAGAGGATCTGGCTGCGCTGGGCGCGGACGCAACCCCGTCTGGATGGCGCGATTCAACGATTAATGCCAGACTGGAATTTGGCTTTGTCGATGTTCGCAACAGCGTGCCGATGGTGCAATGCAAGGTGTCGGCGACGGTAGACGCAGTCTGTCAGCGGTGTCTGGAAGCTTTCCGTTTGCCGCTCGAGGTTGAGGCGAAACTGTTGCTTCTTGGTCTCGATGAGGCTGTTGAAGGGTACGATGAGTTTGAAGTCTGGGAGTTGACGGAGAGTACGTTACGACCGTTGGACATTGTCGAGGAATTACTCGTCATGTCGATGCCGTTCTCGGCAATGCACCGTGATTCGGCGGCATGTAAAGCGCTTGCGGCGCCCGTGGCTGACAGCGAAGAAATGACTACACCGTTTGCCGCGCTTCGCGAGCAAATGACACAGGAACATTAGAGCCCGACGACAACGTTCGGGCAGGAGATGAATATGGCTGTTCAAAAAAGTCGCAGGACCCCCTCGACACGCGGCGCGCGGCGCTCACACGACAAGGCGACAAAGCCGACGTTGTCGGTCGATCCGACCTCGGGTGAGACGCATTTGCGACATCGATTGACACCGGACGGTTTCTACCGTGGCAAGCAGGTTGTAGTGCAGCCTGAAATAGCCGACGACGAATAAGCTGATCCCCTGATTGGCCGGCCCGTCCCCGGCGCTTTCGAAGTTGGGAACACACTCAAGAATCTCCCTTGATGCAATGAGCGGCGACCGCGGCGCCGACGT
>JBATID010000397.1:0-1864 GCA_049667545.1 Woeseiaceae bacterium | reverse complement strand
GGCAAAATGAATGTGTACGGGCCGGGCGTGAGCGACTTGATCATGCGGTAGGCCCAGTTCTCGACGCGTGCGTACAGACTGATCTCGGCCAGATCGGCACAAATGAGCGTGAAGTTGTGTTTACGATCCGTGCGCCGAATGCGGTGAATTCGATCCATCGCCTTCTTATCGCCGATGTGACAACCGAAGGCATAGCTCGAATCCGTGGGGTACGCGATCAGGCCACCACTGCGGATAATAGACACAATAGTAGCCACCCTCCTTGGCTGAGGATCCTCCGGATGAATGTCGATGATGGTCGCCACCCGCGGATTGTAGGTGAGCGGCGCGACAAGTCATAGCCCGCGAATCGATTGGTACGGATTCGCCAAATTGCGTATTATGCGGTCCCTTTATCAGCCCGTCTCCTCTACCAATGTATCTTCTTTTCGATTTTCTGCCGCTAATACTGTTTCTCGGCGCCTATGCTTTCAAGGGTATCTACTTTGCCCTGGTGGTCATAATGATCGCGATGCCCATAGGCCTCGTGGTCAAGTACCTGCGCACCAGGACCTTCGACAAAATGTACTTCTGGTCGACCGTCTTCCTGCTGGTCGCAGGGGCACTGACGCTGTACTTCAGAAATCCGTACTTCCTGTTCTGGAAACCAACCGTTTTCTATTGGGTCGTTGCCGTCGTGTTTTTCGGCAGCTTCTGGATTGGCGAGCAGCCTCTGGTGCAGCGTTTTTTCGGCTTGGTGGAAGGCATGCCTCTGGAGCGGATCACAAAAGGCCAGTGGAACAAGCTGAACGCAATTTGGGTCTTGTTTTTCGTCGCGGCTGGAATTCTAAATATTTACGTTGCCTATAATTATTCAGAGGCGACCTGGGTGAAGTTCAAGGTATTTGGTTTGATGGCATTGACGTTTGTTTTCATGCTGACACAAACTCTCTGGATCGCACGGCAGCTCGGCGATGACGACGCTCCATGAGTAGCGAGCGTGTCGACACCATTGAACAGGTTCTGCAGCAGGCGCTCACGCCGGACGAACTGCGGATCAAGGATCAGAGCCACCTGCACGCCGGCCATCAGGGCGCGCAAGATGGGCGCGGGCATTTCGACGTAGTGATCGTTGCCAATGTTTTCGAGGGACGCCGCACGCTGGAACGCCATCGGATGGTCTATGACGCGCTCGGAAGTTTGATGGAGACGGATATTCACGCGTTGCGCATACGCGCCATCGCACCGGGCGAGCAGTAATAACAATGTCCACGAATTTGCCGGACCTTTTTCGCGTGATCGACGTCTCATCGTATATCATGCCCACACTTCGCAACGAGGATCACAACATGACATTGAAATCTGCTTCCAGATCAATTGGAGCTCACCGAGCGGCGGCTCTTGCCGGTGCTATTGTTCTCGCCGTATCGACACAGACGTGGGCGCAGACGGCGGCAACGGTGAATGGCGCCGAAATCTCAAACGACGTGTTCAATATGTACCTTGAATCGCGCATTCAAAAGCCGGCTGAGCAAGCCTCCGCTGATGAGCGTGAGAATGTTCTGATGGAACTAAAGGACATCTATCTGCTGACGACGCAAACACGTGCAAAAGAGCTTGCCAAGGACGCACGAATCAAAGCCCAGCTGGAGCTTCAGTCTCGTGGAATACTGGCTCAGGCGGTCGCAGCCGATTTTCTGGCAACAAACGCGGCGACGGATGACGAGATCAAGGCCGCTTATGAACAGCAGGTGAAGCTTTCGCCACCGCTCGAGTATAAGGCACGCCATATTCTCGTCGAGACACAGGGTGAAGCGCAAAGCCTCATCGCGGAACTTGATGGTGGCGCGGATTTTACCGAACTTGCGAAGGAAAAATCGACCGG
>JBATID010000396.1:0-12752 GCA_049667545.1 Woeseiaceae bacterium | reverse complement strand
ACAATCGCTCGGAATCCCGGTCATCAGTATTGTTCAGCTGGACGATCTGATCGATATACTCGAGGAGTCCAGCGAATACGAGAGTCACCTGGAGCCCGTGCTCGCTTACCGAGAGCAATACGGGGTTATCTCATAAGTGCCTGATTTCAGGCACAAGGTTCGTGGTTTACAGGCCAAAAAGCGGGGGTTAAGCTTGCATAACGAGAACCAGTCCCGGTTGTGAGCCTTTCTTTACTGGCATATTCATATGATGCGTAATTTCGTTCCGATGCTGTTGCTCGCGCTGGCCTTGGCCGGCGGCGCTTCTGCGCAGGAAACCAAAGTCTATAAATGGGTGGATAAGGACGGCACTACGCACTACGGTGACAGCGTTCCGGCCGAATACGCCGAACTGCCGAAACAGGTCATCAACGATCACGGCGTGGCCGTTGAACAGCTCGCGGGCAAGAAGTCCGAGGCAGAGCTTGAGGCTGAACGCCTGGAGGAGGAGCGCTATCTCGCCGCCGAACTACAACGGCGTGCTGACCGTGCGTTGCTCGCGACGTACCTCTCGGTCGAAGAGATCCTCATGCATCGCGATCGCAGAGTAGAGCTTTTCCAGGCGCAGGCGCGCGTTACGGAGCTATACCTGCGCAACCTCGAGCGGCGTCTGGCCAAGCTGCAGGTAGAGGCGGCCAACTTCCAGCCGTACAGCGACGATCCCGACGCACCGATGATCGATGAGCAGCTGGCCGAGGAGCTGCGCAACACCAAAGGCATCATGGCTCGCCATGAGCGCAACCTCGACAAATTCCGCACAAACGAGCAACAGATCATTGCCCGCTTCGAAGGCGATATTTCGCGATTCAGATTGTTGAAGGGAATCGACAACTAGCGCGAGTTATCAACGGGTCCCGGAATGCCCGAAACCACCGGCGCCCCTGTCACTTTCCGCAAACTCCTCAACCACGTTGAACGCGACCTGCTCAACGGCCACGAATACCATTTGTGCGATGCGCTCCGCCGGTTGAATTTCGTAGCTTTTTGAGCCGCGATTCCAGCACGAGATATAGACCTGCCCCTGGTAGTCCGAGTCGATGAGTCCGGTCAGGTTGCCCAGCACGAGGCCGTGCTTGTGACCAAGTCCGGAGCGCGGCAGCAACACGGCGGCCAGCGACGGATCGGCCACATGAATTGCCAGACCTGTCGGCACCAGCACCGTCTCACCCGGTGCCACCTGCAACGGCGCGTCAATGCAGGCTCGCATATCCAGGCCGGCAGAGCCGCTGGTTGCATAGTGCGGCAGCGGTATCGTGTCACCGACGCGCGGGTCGAGAATCCTGAGTTCAATGGAGCGCAAGTGTTCGTGTCCTTTTGTGGCTGACGGCAGCATCAAAGTATTGCGCCGGCAGTTTAACGCATCGCGCCGCTTTATCCCGTGATGCTGACGAGATTCGGGGATTGCGAGCAGCGCCGCGCGCAATGATTATTCGGCGGTGGATAGCGGCAACTCACCATCGGACATAGAATTGCTGAGCACCTTGCTCGGTGCACGGGAAAGTCAGGGTGCGGCACTCGCAATCGCCGCCGGGTTGTTGCAGCGCTTCGGCAGCTTACGCGCGCTGCTAAATGCCGGGCGCGCCGAACTGCTTGCCTGCCCGGGCATCGGGCCGTCGCGATCGCGAGCCATTGCCACGTTGCCAGAACTCGCTCGCCGTTACTTCAGCGAATCCCTGCCCGGCGGCACGGTGATTCGCAGCCCCGCTGACACCGAGCTCTTTCTGAAGTCGCGGCTGCGACATCTGGATCACGAGCTTTTTTGCTGCCTGTTCCTCGACAACCGGCATCGCGTCATCCGCTTTGAGGCGCTCTTTCGCGGCACGATTGACGGCACCTCTGTCTATCCAAGAGAGGTGGTCAAGGAGGCGCTGGCCGTCAATGCCGCCGCGGTGATACTGGCGCACAATCATCCGTCCGGCGTCGCCGAACCCAGCCAGGCGGATGAGCAGATCACGAGGCGGCTGCAGGCAGCATTGCAACTGGTCGATATTCGCCTGCTGGATCACCTGATCATCGGCGAGGGTCGGGCCACATCACTGGCGGGCCGGGGGCTGATTTGAGGCTGGCGCCCGTACGCCACCGGTCCATCGATCGACCAGCACGGCGGCTGACACTTGTGCGAGCAGGTTAACGCCGGTGCGCATCATGTCGGGAATACGATCGATGCCCAGCATGATGGCGAGCCCAGCTACCGGCACCCCGACGGCATCGAGCGCAGGCGCCATCGTAACCACGGACGACGAGGGCACCGGGGCGACCGTCAACGAAACCAGAAAAGTCGCCAGTATCGCGCCACCAATTGCGGCGGCGGGTATCGGCACGTCATACAGGTAGGCCAGGAAGACGATTGCAGCACCCTGGAACAGCGCACTGCCCGGCCGGTGCATCGACGCGCCGAGCGGCACGAGCAGGTCGGCAATGGTCGTTGAAACCCCGAGTTTTTTGGTCTCCTCGAGCGTGACCGGTATCGCTGCGGCCGTGCTGGTTGTCGATACTGCAACCGACACGGCGCCGAAAGTGCCCCTAAGGTATCGGGCCGGGCTGATGCGGCCGACGAAGTACATGAGCGGCAGCGTAACGACGGCGAGGAAGATGACGAGCGCGACAAAAACGCAGACGATAAAAATGCCAAGCGACTCTACGAGACTCCAGCCGAGTTTTGCCGTGACCGGTGCGGCCAGGCCGAACACCCCGATGGGTGCCGTGTAGAGTATCCACCAGACCAGTTTGATCAGTGCGGCACTACCGTCTTCCGCAAGGTTGATGAGGCGCTCACGACGTTCCGCCTGCAGCGTCGCGGTCGCGGCCGCGACGAGCGCCGTGAAAACGATCAATGGCAGAATCGCTCCGCTGCTCGCTGCCGCAAACGGATTCGCAGGCACCAGCGAAACGATAAAATCCACGACGCTCTGCAACGCGGGAACTGTTGTTGCCGCCATCTGCGGCATCTCGATCTCGCTCGCAAAACGCAGGCCGAACTTCATCGTCGCCATACCGATGGCGATGGCAGGAAGCAGCGTGATCCAGTAAAACGCGATCGTCATGCCACCGATGCGGCCGAGTTTGCGCGGGTCGCCAAGGCGGGCAATGCTCGAGAAGATCACGGTAACAATCAGGGGTATGACAACCATGCGAATCGCATTCATGAAGATCGCGCCAAATGGTGCGGAGCCTTGTGCAATTGCCATCAGCCATTCGTTACCGGTCGCGGCCGCGCCGAGACCGACGATCAGTCCGAGGACGAGCCCGGCGGCGATAGCTAAATGCAGCATTGATTGACTCCGTATCGGGTGGACAGCAGCGTAAACCATAACACCGCAGGCACGAGATTTAGTCGCAAGCGCCCCCCGGTGCCCGCCGATTGGTACACTACGACTGCTTGCACGGAGCCATTAATCAATGCCCGGAACGTTGTATGAATAAGCCTGCCGCCAGCCTCGTACTGCTGTTGCTGATGGCGGCCTGCGCCGCCGGGCCCGACGCGCCTGTTGCGGCGTCACACGATGCCACGACGACCATTCTGCTGGCCGGTGGGCTCGTCTTCAGCGGGGACGACAGCCCGCCCGTCATGGCCGATGTACTGATTCGCGGCGACCGCATTGTCAACGTCGGCGCGCCGGGCAGCCTTGACGCCGATCGGGTTCTCGATGTGTCCGGCCTGGCGGTGGCGCCCGGCTTTATCGACCTGCACTCACACGCCGTGCGGGAGTCTGCCGAGCGCAGCGGCTTGTTTCGCTGGCCCGACGCCGAGAACCTGCTGCGCCAGGGCGTGACCACCGTGATTGGTGGACCCGACGGCTGGTCACCACTACCGCTGGCCGAACACTTCGCAGCCGTCGAGGCCAGCCCGACCGCCGTGAATTACGGCGCTTTCGTCGGCCACGGTGCGGTGCGCCAGCACATCGTCGGCCTGGATGATCGACCCGCCACCGACCAGGAAATGGAGGCCATGCGCGCCGAAGTCGGGCAGGCGATGCGCGACGGTGCCTTCGGCCTGTCTTCGGGGCTCGTTTACATCCCGGGCAGTTTTGCGGACACCGACGAGCTGATCGAACTGGCGCGCGTTGCGGGGCAGCACGGCGGCATCTACATCAGCCATATGCGCAACGAGAATCTCGACGTGCTGGACAGCGTCGCGGAACTCATCCGTATCGCGGAAGAAGGTGGGCTACCCGGCCAGATCACGCACGCGAAGGTCATGAGCACCGCCATGCAGGGCCGCTCGACTGATCTCCTCGCCATGGTCGATGCGGCCGTTGCGCGCGGCGTGGACATCACGCTGGACCAGTACCCGTATGCGGCTGGCTCCACCGGCCTGACCGTGCAGTTCCCGCGCTGGAGCCGGGACGGCGGCAATGCGAAGCTGGCCGAGCGGCTGGCCAATGCGGAGCAGCGGGCGCGGATTCGTGACGAGCTCATCTACCAGCTGACGGAGGTCCGCGGGCGCAACGACCCTGCCAATGTGCAGCTGGCTTATTGCAACTTCGACCATTCGCTCGATGGTCTGAACCTGGCCCAGCTGCTCGAGCGGCGCGGGCGCGACGTGAGTATCGCGAACGCTGCAGACCTGATCATCGAGCTGCAGGAAGCCGGCGGCTGCCAGGCGATTTATCACGCCATGCACCCGGATGACGTGGCGGTCATCATGCGCCACCCGCGCACCATGATCGCCGCCGACGGTGGCATCGAGGCACCGGGTAACGGGCACCCGCATCCGCGCAATTACGGCACTCACGCCCGGGTACTCGGTCGCTATGTTCGGGAACTCGGCGTGTTGCCACTGCATACCGCGATTCACAAAATGACGCGCATGCCCGCGGCTCGCATCGGTCTCGACGATCGTGGCGGCGTCGCCGCCGGCATGGTTGCAGACGTCGTGGTGTTCGACCCTGCCAGCGTGATCGATCGCGCGACCTTCACTGATCCCCACCAGTATGCAGAGGGCATGCACCACGTGTTCGTCGCTGGCGAAGCCGTGCTGCTGGACGAACGCATGACGGGTGCACGGCCGGGACGCGTGTTGCGATCGACACCGCCCCAACCGGCGGCTACCCGCCAGGCCATCATTCGTTACGATTCAGTTCATCATCCACAGGTCGCACTGCACGGGATGGTCGTTGCGCAAAACGACCTGGCCGCGGCAATCGGGCGGGACATTCTCGAACAGGGCGGTAACGCCATCGATGCGGCAGTTGCCACCGGGTTTGCCCTGGCCGTGACGCTGCCGCGTGCCGGCAATCTTGGCGGCAGCGGTTTCATGCTCGTGCACCTGGCTGAATCCGGCAAGACCATCGCACTCGACTACCGCTCGACGGCGCCACTGGCCAGTGACCCGCACCTGTTCGTGACGGCGGATGGCAGCATTAACTGGAGCGCCCTGACTCATGGCGCCAAAGCCGCCGGGGTGCCCGGCACCGTCGCCGGTTTTTACGAAGCCTGGCAACGATGGGGAACACTGCCGTGGAGAGACCTGCTGGCACCCGCGCAAAAGCTCGCCGCCGACGGCATCGTCGTGTCCCACGACCTGGCCTTTGCCCTGTCCCAGGGCACGCAAACCATGGCGCAGTTTCCATCCAGTGCGGCTATCTACCTGCGCCCGGACGGTGCCGGCTGGCAGCCGGGCGAGCGCCTCGTGCAGGCGGATCTCGCCTGGTCCATCGGCCAGGTCATGAACGGCGGGGCCGACGCCTTCTACAAGGGTGAGCTGGCCAGCCGCATTGCCGCCGCCTTCGGCGCTGACGGGGGACTGATCACGCGTGCGGACCTTGCCGGCTACCGGGTCAGGGAGCGCGAGATTGTTGCAACCGACTATCGCGGCTACAGGGTCGTTTCCATGCCACCGGCGAGCGCCGGCGGCATTACCCTGATCCAGATGCTCAACATGCTGAGCGAGTTTGACTTGAGCGCACTGGGGGCGGGTTCGGTGGATCACCTGCACCTGCTGGCCGAGGTGATGAAGCGCGCTGCGGCCAACCGGCGCACCTGGCTCGGTGATCCGGATTTCGTTGATATTCCCATTGCCGAACTCATCAGCATGGACACCGCGAAGGCCATGGCGGCGACGATTGACACCGAGCGGGCAGCAGACGTCAAAGACATTCAGCCGTGGCCCTCCGGATACACCCATAGCCACGACACGACGCATTATTCCGTGATGGACGCGGCCGGTAATGCAGTTTCAAACACCTACACGCTGGGTCATTCCTTCGGCAACAGCTGGGTGGCACAGGGTACCGGCATCCTGTTCGACAACCAGATGCGCAATTACAGCTACCGGGACGGTCCCGATCATCCCAATGCGCTAGTGCCGAAGAAGCGGGTAGTCTCGACGATGACCCCGACTATTGTCCTCGATAAGGACGGCGAGCCGTTCCTGGTGACGGGCACGCCGGGCGGCAGCTACATTATTAATGTGATCCTGCAACTCATCGTCAACGTGATCGATTTCGACATGAATATCGCCGAGGCCACGCACCGGCCGCGCATGTACCAGGGCTGGAACTGGCCGCAGCTGGGCCTGGAGCCGGGTTTCAGTCCGGAGATCGTTGCTGCATTGAACGCGAGGGGCCATCAGACACGCATCGAGCGCACGATGGGCAGCACCCAGTCGATTGTGTGGCGTGACGGCAAGTTCTTCGGTGCGGCCGACCCGCGAAGGCCCAATGCCGCAGCCCTGGGATTGATGTACCCGCCGCAGCTGCGATTGAAAGCCGTGTCCGGCGGCAACTAGACAACGTGAAACCAGGCAACATGACATGATCAGGCGTGGCCTCATTGCACCGATACTGACACCGTTCAACGATGACGGGTCGCTGGCTCTGGACCTGTACGTTCTGCATGCGAAGCGATTGTTCGACCAGGGCTGTGCCGGCATCGCGCCGTTTGGCACGACGGGCGAGGCTTTATCAGTCGGCATTGACGAACGTATAGCCGCGATTACCGCGCTTGTTGACGCAGGGCTGGACCCGGCACGCATGATTCCGGGAACCGGCTTGACCAATATTCCCGAGACGGCGCGGCTGTCACGAGCGTGCCTGGATTTAGGGTGCGCCGGCGTGATGACCCTGCCGCCGTTCTATTTCAAAGCGGTCACCGAGGAAGGTCTGTACGCTTACTTTGCGCAGCTGATCGCGATGCTCGGCGATGCGTCGAAAATCTATCTTTATCACATACCGCCGATTGCCATGGTTGGCATCCCGCCGTCACTGACCCGGCGCCTGCACGCAGACTTTCCGCAGCAGGTCGTCGGCATCAAGGACAGCTCCGGCGACTGGGAGAACACGAAGGCGCTGCTCGACATCGAGGGCCTGGTTGTCTATCCCGGCTCCGAATTGCCGTTACTCGACGCCCTGGCGCTGGGCGCGCCCGGCTGCATCTCGGCGACGGCCAACCTCAACGCGGCCGCCATCGCACGTGTGATCGAGCTGTTTGACCGGGGCGATATGGCCGGCGCGCGCTCACAGCACGAGGCCGTGAAGCAATTTCGCCTGATCGTGGAGCAGCACGCCCCGATTCCCGCGCAGAAGCAACTGCTTGCTATCGCCAGTGGCGACCGGCGCTGGGCAAACGTCCGCCCGCCGCTAACCGCGATGCCCGAAGTGACTGGCCGCAAACTGGCGGCCCGGCTGCCGCCGTTGGCGCTGTAGCGCATTTGGCGCAGCCCTTGAATTGCGCCGGCGACACTGGTATAAAGTCTCGCTCTCTGCCCGCTGCGCGCGGGCAACCAATAGCATAATCAATTGTAAAATCAGAGACTTAAGTCATGTCCAAGGTTTGCCAGGTGACTGGGAAACGGCCGCAGAGCGGCAACAACGTTTCTCACGCCAAAAACAGAACTCGTCGTCGTTTCTTGCCGAACTTGCATTACAAGCGGTTCTGGGTCGAATCGGAAAAACGTTACGTGCGCCTGCGCGTCTCGCAGAAGGGCATTCGCGTCATCGACAAGCACGGCATCGATAAGGTCCTTGGCGACCTGCGGGCCGACGGCCAGCCGGTTTAACCGGGGAGGATTCGACTATGCGTGACAAAATCAAGCTCGTATCCAGTGCCGGCACCGGACATTACTACACGGTTACCAAGAACAAGCGACTGCACCCCGAAAAGTTGGAGACCAAGAAGTACGATCCGACGGTTCGCAAGCACGTGATCTACAAGGAAGCCAAGATCAAGTGACAGCGGCTTGCCGCTGTTCGCAAAAAGCCCGCCTTGCGCGGGCTTTTTTGTGGGGCACAATAACGTATGCCTGAGTTGCCGGAAGTCGAGACCAGCCGACGCGGTATCGAACCGCACATCGTCGATGCAACCGTATCGCGAGTGGTCATTCGTGAGCGCAGGTTGCGCTGGCCGGTAACCAGGGACGTCGACCGTAACCTGACGGGTGCGACGATTACGTCGGTTGGCCGCCGCGCCAAGTACCTGCTGATCAACACGACGGCAGGCACTGCCATCCTGCACCTTGGCATGTCCGGCAGCGTCAGCATTCTTGATCACGGCACGCCTGCCGGCGTGCACGACCATGTGGATATCGAATTTGCGTCCGGGCTGATGTTGCGATTTCGTGACCCGCGCCGCTTCGGCTCCTTGCACTGGAGCAAGGCGCCGCTGTCGCATCGTCTGTTACGCACGCTGGGGCCGGAGCCGCTCGGCGATGAGTTTGACGGCGACTACCTGTGGCAGACCTCGCGCGGTCGCACGGTCAGCATCAAACAATTCATCATGAATGCGCACGTTGTTGTCGGCGTGGGTAACATCTATGCGAGCGAATCACTGTTTCTCGCCGGCATCAACCCGCGCCGCGCCGCCGGCCGCATCGCATTGCAGCGTTACGCAACGCTTGCTGAGTCGATTCGTTCGGTATTGACGAAAGCGATCAAAGCCGGCGGGACGACCTTACGCGATTTTTACGGCAGTGACGGTGAGGCCGGGTACTTCAAGCACGAACTGCAGGTTTACGATCGCGAAGACGCACCGTGTTACCGCTGCAAAACACCGCTTACAGCGATCGTGCAGGGGCAGCGCTCGACCTACTATTGCAAGCAGTGCCAGACCTGAGGTCAGGAGCGACCGCAGCGCTCCATCAGCGCGGCTTTAACTTTCGGCGAGACGAACTCTGCGACGTTGCCGCCAAGTGTGGCGACTTCACGCACGAGGCTTGACGAGATAAACGTGTATTTTTCAGTGGGCGTGAGAAACACGGTTTCCACGTCTTCCGTCAGATGCCGGTTCATGTTGGCGAGCTGGAACTCGTATTCAAAATCTGAAACGGCGCGGAGACCGCGAATGATCACGCGGAGATTTTGTTCCAGCGCGAAATCGACGGTGAGGCCACGATAACCGGCAACCTCGACATTATCGATATCCTCCAGAGCGTTCCTGGCAAGATCGACGCGCTCGTCAAAAGTGAACATCGGCGCCTTGGTGCCCGGATTGGCAGCAATGGCCACTACGACCTTGTCGTAAAGGCACGCTGCTCTGCGCACGAGGTCTTCATGACCAAGAGTGATCGGATCGAACGTACCGGGATACATCGCGGACACTGACATCAATTAGGCTCCTCGTTAGTGCGTTGCCTGAACCAGCATATAGCGGACGTTTCCGGCCGTCTTGTTCTTGAGCGTCCGCCAGCCGTGCGGCAGTTCCACCTCGGGCTTCGACTTATCCTGTTCGAGATAAACGAGGGCGTCCGGCGCCAGTACGTGCTGCTGCTCCAACAGTCTACACAATTCTTCAAGCCGATCGTCGCCGAACGGCGGATCGAGAAAAACGATATCGAAGCCTGCTTCGTGATCACGAGCGAGATAGGTCGCCGCATCCATTTGCAGAACGAATGCCCCGACGGCTTCGAGCGCTGCGGTATTCCTCTCCAGCGTGGCGACGGCGAGCGCTGCGCGCTCGACAAAGACAACCTCACGCGCGCCGCGTGACAGCGCCTCCAGTCCGAGTGCGCCGGTGCCGGCAAACAGGTCGAGGCAGCGCGTTCCCGGAAGGCGTGTCGCCAGCCAGTTAAACAGGGTCTCGCGAATACGTTGCGAGGTTGGACGCAAACCGGGCACATCCGCGACATCCAACAGACGACTGCGCCAGTTTCCCGCTACAATACGCAGCCGTCCCGGCTGGGATTTACCTGTCTTTTTCTGTTTCGCCATCATTATTCCGTAGGTATAAAGAACGTATATCCATGTTTGGCAAGAAAGAAAAGCCCGAAAGCAAAGATGGCTTCATCAAACGCCTGCGTTCGCGCATCAATCGCGGCAACAGCTGGCTGACGTACGACCTTGCGAAGCTTGCGCCGGGTGGGCGCATTGACGAAGACGTCCTTGAAGAGCTCGAATCGCTGCTGGTGATGGCCGATGTCGGTGTCGAGACGACTGAACGCATTATTTCAGATCTGCAGAAGCAACTTGCCCGCAAAGAGCTTAAAGACGTTGAGGCCCTGCAAAACGGCTTGCGCACAGCGCTGCGCAACATTCTCGATCCGGTTGAAAAACCGCTCGTCATCGATAAGCTGGACGGGCCCTTTGTCATTCTGATGGTAGGCGTCAACGGCGCCGGCAAGACGACAACCATCGGCAAGCTCGCCCGGCGTTTCAAGGACAAGGGCTTGTCCGTGATGCTGGCCGCCGGAGATACCTTTCGTGCCGCGGCCGTTGAACAATTACAGGCATGGGGTGAACGCAATGATGTCCCCGTAATCGCACAACAGTCGGGCGCCGACCCGGCCGCGGTAATTTTTGACGCGATGGATGCGGCAATAGCACGCGATATCGACGTGCTGCTGGCGGACACTGCCGGGCGGCTGCAAAGCCAGACCGGCCTGATGGACGAACTTGCGAAAGTAAAGCGCGTTATTTCGCGGCGTGACGCGACGGCGCCGCACGAGATCATGCTCGTACTCGATGCCAGCCAGGGCCAGAACGCGCTGGTACAGGCCGAGAAGTTTCACGAAGCATTGGGATTGACCGGCATTACGATTACCAAGCTGGACGGTAGCGCGAAGGGTGGCATTCTGCTGGCAATTGCCAACCAGCTGCAGGTACCGGTGCGTTTTATTGGTATCGGGGAAGCCGCCGAGGACATGCAGCCATTTTCCGCCGGGCATTTTGTTGACGCGCTGCTTACCTCCGGGTCGAAAACCAGTTGATGATTCACCTCGAGAATGTCGGCAAACGGTATCCGGGCGGACAGGAAGCACTGTCCGGTCTCGATCTGGATGTCGAAACGGGCGAGATGGTTTTCGTCACCGGTCATTCCGGCGCCGGCAAAAGTACACTGCTGCGTTTGATCGCCCTTATCGAGCGGCCCACCAGCGGCCAGGTGATCGTCGACAATCGCAACACCCGCAGGGTGAAGCGCCGCAAGATCCCGGCGTACCGGCGCGAGATCGGCATGGTTTTTCAGGATCATAAACTGTTGTATGACCGGCCGGTCTCCGACAATGTCGCACTGCCGCTGATCATCGCCGGGGTCCGGCATCGTGATGCCATTCGGCGCGTGCGCGCGGCGCTCGACCAGGTGGGACTGCTGCATAAAGAAAAGCAGAGTCCGGAAACCCTCTCGGCCGGTGAACAGCAGCGCGTCGGCATCGCCCGTGCCATTGTGACGCGGCCCAAGCTGCTGATCGCCGATGAACCAACCGGCAACCTGGATCCCGACCTGTCGCTGGAGGTCATGCGGATCTTCCGGCGCTTTAACGAAGTCGGTGTCACGCTGCTGATCGCCAGCCACGATATCGCACTAATCGATCGACTCGGCTGCCGCCGAATCGCGCTCGAGGAAGGCCGCCTGCAGCCGGTGGAGCACGAATCATGGCTCTGACCCGAAACGCGGATGCGGTGGCGCCGGTGCGCGCGTCAGGCCCCATCAGCATCTGGGCAACGCGTCATGCCAGCACCGCCATCGGTGCGCTCGGGCGCCTGTTTCGCCAGCCGTTTTCCAGCCTGATGATCGTGCTGGTTATTGCAGTAACGCTGGCGCTGCCGGCGTCGATTCACCTGGGTATCCAGAACGCGAGAGCGCTGAGCGGGTCGTGGGATAATGCGCTCGACTTTTCGGTGTACCTGAAGCAGGACGTGACGGTCGCCGATGCACAAGTACTCGGCAAGCTGCTTGGGCAGCGTGCGGATGTCGACTCGGTTGAGTTGATTACGGCAGAAGCGGCGCTCGCCGAATTCAAACAACAATCGGGTTTCGGCGAAGCGCTCGAACAACTCTCCAAAAATCCGCTGCCGCATGCGCTGATCGTGCGGCCGGGTGCCGGCAACACGAGTGCCTCGATCGGTTTGTTGCAAGAAGAGATTGGCAACCTGCCGGAAGTTGAGATTGTGCAGATCGATACTGATTGGGTGCAACGATTCCATGCGATCCTGGACATAGTCCGACAGGCCATGGTCATCGGTGCAGCGCTGCTTGGGCTGGCAATCGTCGTGATCATCGGCAACACCATTCGTCTCGACATCGAGAATCGACGCGACGAAATCGAGGTCACCAAGTTGCTGGGTGCGAGCAATGCTTTTGTACGCCGGCCGTTTCTCTGGAGCGGCTTCTGGTACGGATTCTTTGGCGGCCTGATGGCACTGGCGCTCGTGTTGCTCGGGCTGCATTTGCTGGAAGGACCCATCGCGCGCCTGGCTGGCCTGTACCAGAGCAACCTGGCGGTTGCCGCACTGAGCGTGGAAGAAGGCGCGGGGATCGTCGCGGTTGGCGTGGTGCTTGGC
>JBATID010000395.1:0-5480 GCA_049667545.1 Woeseiaceae bacterium | reverse complement strand
GCCTGGCCCTGCTAATGGCGGCGATCGTGTCGAGCGCCGGCTGGCTGATTTGTCGACTCTCTCAGGGCGAACCGGCGCTGTTGCTTTTCGTCGGGCCGGCCGCCTGGGCGCTGGCGGAGTGGGTTCGCAGCTGGATATTGACCGGCTTTCCCTGGCTGGCGCTCGGATACGGTCAAATCGACTCGCCGCTGGCCGGGTGGGCCCCGCTACTGGGGGTCTACGGCGTGTCACTCATGCTGATGATCAGCATGACAGCGTTGCTGGTGATGCTGGTATCGGCAGGCAAGCTGCGCTTTGTTGCGCTACTGGCGGTGGCACTGCCGTGGATCGTCGGAGGACTGCTGCAGAGGGCGGAGTGGACTGCGCCTGTTGGCGAGCCGATCACGAGTACGATCGTCCAGGCGGGAGTCTCCCAGGATCAGAAATGGCGCCCGGATCAGCTGCTGCCAATCATGCAGTTCTATGCGCGCGCCACGGCGAGCGTTCCGGACAGCGAACTGGTCGTATGGCCCGAAGTCGCGATCCCCTCCGTCGATGATCGCGTCGAGAGTTTCATCAGCGCGATGGAGGCTGCGGCCGAGCGCAACGACCAGAGCGTGCTGTTTGGCATTCTCGAACGCAGTTTTGAGCACAGCGCGGACGGCAATATCTACAACAGCGTCTTCATCATCGGCGGCAAGGGGCGGCAGGCTTACCGCAAGCGGCACCTCGTGCCGTTCGGCGAGTACTTCCCGGTGCCGGCGAGCGTGCGGGCCTGGATGAAGATGCAGAACCTGCCGCATTCGGACCTGGCTGCGGGCGCAGCGGTGCAGCCGCTGTTGGTGGCAGGAAACGGGGCGAAGCTGGCGGTCGCGATTTGCTACGAGGATGCCTTCGGCGCCGAGCAGTTGTACGCTCTGCCGGAGGCAGATTTGCTCGTTAATGTCAGCAACGACGCCTGGTTCGGCGACTCCATTGCACCCCATCAACACCTGGAGATCGCGCGCATGCGCGCGCTTGAAGTCGGGCGCTTCGCAATTCGTTCAACCAATACGGGTATCAGCGCGTTCATCGATGCCAATGGCAAGTTGCTGCAAACAGGGTCGCAGTTTGAACCGCAGGTCATGACCGCCGGGGTCCAGCCCCGGCAGGGTCTGACACCGTATGCGGCGACCGGTAACCGGCTCGTCATCGGGCTTTGCCTGCTAATCATTGGCGTATTCTGGCTACGCAGTCGCGCCAGCCTGTAGCCAGCGCGAGGCCCTTGCAGCTGCTGCGAATTGCGGCCTGTTGCTGTAGGCTTGCGCTTTTCGCCAGCCGACAACCAAGCGACACCAATGAGCAGCCCGTACAAACCCGAAATCGTCGAGCAAAGCGCGCAGGATTACTGGGCGAAGGCGCGCTGCTTTGAAGTTACAGAAGATCCGCAGCAAGAGAAGTTCTACTGCCTGACGATGTTCCCGTACCCGAGCGGCAAGCTCCACATGGGGCATGTTCGGGTGTTCACGATCAGCGACGTCATCGCGCGTTTTCAACGCATGCAGGGCAAGCACGTGTTGCAGCCAATGGGCTGGGATGCCTTTGGCATGCCGGCCGAGAATGCCGCCATTCAGCGCGGCGTGCCCCCCGCCGAGTGGACTTATCAGAACATCGCCGACATGCGCGGGCAGCTCAAGCGATTGGGCTACGCGTACGACTGGTCGCGCGAAGTCACGACCTGCCGGCCCGAGTATTATCGCTGGGAGCAGTGGCTGTTTACGCGGATGTTCAGGAAAGGGCTGGTCTATCGCAAAAATTCGGTAGTCAACTGGGACCCGGTTGATCAAACCGTACTCGCCAACGAGCAGGTGATTGACGGACGTGGCTGGCGCTCCGATGCGCTCGTTGAGAGGCGCGAAATTCCGCAGTGGTTCATGAAAATCACTGCTTACGCTGATGAGCTGCTCGATGAACTTGATCGAATGCCGGGATGGCCGGATTCGGTCAAGACAATGCAACGCAACTGGATTGGCCGCTCCGAGGGCGTGGAACTGTCATTTGACGTCGCCGACGAGGAGCAGCCGCTAACGGTTTATACGACGCGGCCCGATACGCTGATGGGCGTTACCTACATGGCGGTCGCGGCAGAGCATCCGCTAGCCACCAAGGTCGCGCAACACAACGCCGACATCGCGGCATTCGTGGAAGCGTGCAAAAAGACCGATGCGGCCGAAGCGACGCTCGAGACCATGGAAAAGAAGGGCATGCCACTCGGCATCAACGCGATTCATCCTTTGACGGGTGATGAGGTGCCGCTCTGGGTCGCGAATTTTGTCCTGATGAGTTATGGCACGGGCGCGGTGATGGCCGTGCCCGGGCATGACGCGCGCGACTGGGAGTTTGCGAAAAAGCACGGTATCCCGATCAAGCAGGTCATAGCGCCCGCGGATGGTACCGAGATCGATATTCAGGAAGCGGTTTTTGTCGACAAGGGCGTGCTGGTCAATTCGGGTGAATACGACGGGCTCGATTTCGATGGCGCCCTTAATGCCATCGCCGATCATTTTGAAGCAACCGGCCGCGGCCGCCGCACCGTCAACTATCGGCTGCGCGACTGGGGTGTCTCGCGCCAACGCTACTGGGGTACGCCGATACCCATCATTTATTGTGACGACTGCGACGCGGTGCCGGTGCCGGAAGAGCAGCTGCCTGTCGTCCTGCCGGAGGACGTCGAATTTACCGGCGTCGGCTCGCCGTTGCGCGATATGCCGGAATTCTACGAGGTGGCGTGCCCTGAATGCGGCAAGCCCGCGCGTCGCGAGACTGACACGTTTGACACGTTCATAGAATCATCGTGGTACTTCGCGCGCTATGCCTGTCCCGATAACGATCAGGTCATGCTCGACCAGCGCGCGGAATACTGGACGCCCGTTGATCAATACACAGGCGGCATCGAGCATGCCATTCTGCACTTGCTGTATTCGCGGTTTTTTCAACGTGTCATGCGCGACGAGGGGTTGACTGAAATTTCCGAGCCGTTCACCAACCTGTTGACGCAGGGCATGGTGCTGAAAGACGGCGCCAAAATGTCCAAAGCCAAGGGCAACACGGTCGATCCGCAGCAGCTGATTGCCGAATACGGCGCCGATACGGTGCGACTTTTCATGATGTTCGCCGCGCCACCGGAGCAGTCGTTGGAATGGTCGGACGACGGCGTGCAGGGCAGTTTTCGCTTCCTCAAGCGGTTCTGGAATGCAGTCGTCGAGCATGCGCAGGCCGGGTCAGCCGCGGCGGTCGATGCCAGCGTCCTGGATGACCCGCAAAAGGAGCTGCGTCGCAAGACGCACCAGACGATCGCGAAGATCAGCGACGACCTGGGTCGCCGCAGCAGTTTCAACACGGCCATCGCCGCGGCGATGGAATTGCTGAATGCCATTAACAAGCTCGACGATGATTCTGACGCGGGCCGCGCCGTAGCGCGCGAGTCGCTGGAAGCGGTGGTTCTGATGCTGTCGCCAATCGTGCCGCATATCTGTCACGCGCTCTGGCAGCAGCTTGGCCACCAGACGCCTCTGATTGATCAGGCCTGGCCCGCAGTTGATGAGTCGGCGCTGGAAGCCGATCGAGTAGAGATAGTCGTACAGGTCAACGGCAAGCTGCGGGCGCGCCTGTCTGTGCCGGCCGATGCCGACAAGCCAACCGTCGAGGCCCTGGCCCTGGCGGACGTTAACGTGCAGCGGTTTATCGACGGCAATGACATACGCAAAGTAATCGTCGTGCCCGGTCGACTGGTCAATATCGTTGTCTAGGGTTGTCATGCTGGTCGCCCTGCTGGTCGCCGGTTGCGGCTTCCAGATGCAAGGCGCATTGATAATCCCGCCGGAAATGGCGCGCACTTACATCAGCATTGGCGATGAAAACAGCCAGTTTTATCGCGCATTGCGTAAGCAGTTGCAGGAGGCCGGCGTTGACATAGTGGATAGCGCGGCGGCATCGACTGCAACGTTGTCGATTACTTTCGACGAAACGGATCAACGGGTTCTATCCGTGTCCGCTCGCAACGTGCCGACAGAGTACGAGGTCTATTACACGATTCAGTACGGCATCGACGACGGTGTGCAGAACCTGCTGGAACCGCAGACTTTGACAGTAACGCGAGACTACACCTATGACTCGCGCTTGGTACTTGGCAAAGAGCGTGAAGAAGAACTGTTACGCAAGGCCATCGTAGACGATCTCGTGCACATCGTGTTGAAGCAGATCGCGACGCTCTAGACATCGAGTGACCGCAGCGCAGCACAGCAAGATACTGACTGTTGACGACCTGTTGGTTGACACCATAAAGGAAGTTCTGCAGCGCTATCATCTGCAGCTGATGATAGTCGCCGATGATGCACCCGTGCCGGCCAGTTACTGGGGTGCGCCGGAAGCCGGCATCCGGGGTAACACGATTTACGCGCGCGGTGATACGCCGGTCCATTCCATCCTGCACGAATGCTGTCATGTCATCTGCATGACGGGGCAGCGCCGCGCCGTTCTGGACCGGGATGCCGGTGGTGACGATCTCGAGGAGTCGGCGGTGTGCTATCTGCAGCTGTTGCTGGCGGATCACATCGACGGTGTCGGGCGCCAGCGACTCATGCAGGACATGGACGATTGGGGCTACAGTTTTCGGCTGGGAAGCACCTCGGCATGGTTCGAACACGATGCCGACGATGCCCGCGAGTTCCTTGTTAATCATGGGCTTATTGGCGAACTCGGCGACGTGCACTTCGCCATGCGGGCCTGATGCCGCTGTGTGGGTGTATAGTTTCGTATGGTCTGGTTGCGCTATCTCATCTACTTCGTCGCCGTCGCCCTGGTGACATGGGCGCTGACCCAGATGGAGATCGCCGCTCCCGGCAGTCTCAAGCTGCACATCATGCCCAACCCGACGGACGTTTTCGGTACCAGCGAATATTCCCCGGTAGAGATCATCCAGGCCATCATCCTCGCCGTTTGCGGCCTGCTAATGGGCTGGGTGGCGCAATATTGTCCCTCGCAGCGCCCCATCGCGTTCACATTTGGCGGGCTGGCACTGATCTTCCTGGTGCGCGAGTCCGATTATTTTCTCGACCGCTTCGTCACCGACAATTTCTGGCAGGTGCTGGTCGCCATTGTCGGGGCGCTGCTAATCGCCTACGTGCTGCGGCAGCAAAAGCGCCTGCGAATTGCGCTGGCGCGCATCTGGCCGTCGCCGGGGCTCACCCTGCTGTTTGCAGGTGCCATCGTCCTGTTTGCCTTCATACCGTTGGTCGGGCACGAACCACTGTGGCAGTCGATCCTTGCTGACGCCTATCAGCGCGTGATCAAGCTGGCCGTTGAGGAGTTTATTGAACTGGTGGGCTACTTCCTGTGGATGATCGGTACGATCGAATACGCCTTTCAGGCGCGCGCCATTGCATACCGGGCACCGCAACCCGCCGCGCAGAAGCGCCGGCAAAAACGCCGCAACGACTCTGAGGGTAAATTCTAACCACCCC
>JBATID010000394.1:0-6702 GCA_049667545.1 Woeseiaceae bacterium | reverse complement strand
GCAATGCCGTGAGCATGCGCACGAACGCCAGCGTCGTTGAGGCCTTGCGCTCGCCGGTCCCCTCGATCTGCGTACGAAACATCTCGATCGGCGGTACCGGCAATGCCTTCGATTTCGGCCGCCGCCTGGGCAGGGAGCCGCCCAGCGCTTCGCGACGTTCCAGCATGTACTCGAGCTCCGCGCTGTCCGCAGCCGGCTTGCAATACGGGACCTTGTCGATCTCCGCGTCCGACACCGGGATATTGAAGCGATCGCGGAAGCTCTTGAGCTCTTTGATATCGAGTTTCTTCTGCTGGTGCGCCGTATTTTGTCCCTCACCCGCCGACCCCATGCCGAAGCCCTTGACAGTTTTCGCCAGGATAATCGTGGGTGTGCCTTTGTGCCGGGTGGCAGCGTCGTAAGCTGCATAGACTTTCAGCGGATCGTGGCCACCGCGATTGAGTCGCCAGATTTCCTCATCCGACATGTTGGCGACCATCTCGGCCGATTCCGGATGCTTGCCAAAAAAGGTGTCGCGCACATACTTGCCGTCCATCGACTTTATCTTCTGGTATTCACCGTCGACCGTTTCTTCCATGATCTGTCGCAATTTTCCGGACTGGTCTTTCGCCAGCAGTGGATCCCACTTGGAACCCCAGACGACCTTCACAACGTTCCAGCCCGCACCGCCGAATGCCGCCTCGAGTTCCTGGATGATCTTGCCGTTACCGCGCACCGGGCCGTCGAGGCGCTGCAGGTTGCAGTTAACAACGAACACGAGATTATCGAGGCCTTCGCGCACCGGCATCGTGATGGCACCCATCGACTCCGGCTCGTCCATCTCGCCGTCACCGAGGAAACACCAGACCTTGCGATCACTTTGTGGAATTAGCCCGCGGTTCTGCATGTAACGCATGAAGCGCGCCTGGTAGATAGCCATCATGGGCCCCAGGCCCATCGAGACGGTCGGGAACTGCCAGAACTCGGGCATCAGCCATGGATGCGGGTACGACGACAAGCCACCGCCGCCGACTTCCTGGCGAAAACGATTCAGGTGACCCTCGTCAAGACGGCCCTCGAGATAGGCGCGCGCGTACATGCCCGGGGCTGAATGACCCTGCATGAAGACGAGATCACCCCCGTGCTTGTCGTTCTCGGCGCGCCAGAAGTGATTGAAACCCACTTCGTAAAGCGTGGCACAGGAGGCGTAGCTCGAAATATGCCCGCCGTACTCGGTGCTTTTGCGGTTTGCCTGCACCACCATCGCCATGGCATTCCAGCGGATATAGGCCTCGATGCGGCGCTCCAGCGAGCGATCACCCGGATACTCGGGCTGCCGGACCGTCGAAATCGTATTCAGATAGGCGGTGTTCGGCGTGTATGGCAGGTAGGCGCCGGATCGGCGCGCGTAGTCGATCATGTGGTTCAGCAGGAAATGCGCGCGCTCCGGGCCGTGCTGCCCGAGGACTGAGTCAATCGACTCGAGCCACTCCTGGGTTTCGACCGGATCAATATCATCGAAAGGATTGAAACTACTCATATTTTATCCGCCAGGCGTCTGCCGTGCGTACTCTCGGCGTGTCGCGTGAATTACGTGAAGCGTGGTGCTAGGATCAGCGCTTCATTGCACCGGACCGTGCGAACCATTTACTGCGGCCAACATCTTCGGGGTTTGAGCCGTGAGCGTCAAGCTCACAGCGGAGAATTAAACGTATGACCGATCTTGTTCCAGACATCCATGATATTCGTATTTTTCAAAAACTTGGGCGGCTTGACAGCAAGTCACTCGAGACGGCCGATCAGTTACTTTTGATACTACCGGCAAGACCGACGGCGGCCGATTTTCGCAAGCTACCGCAGGGCAGCAAATTGCAGGCTGTCATGCGCAAACATCCCGCCGATGCAACGCCGGCATTTACGTCCCGACTTTCAAACAACCGGCAGACGCTGGTGGTTGCCGGCAAGCTCGACGCCAATGCCAGCGCTTTTGAACAACTGACCCTTGGGCGCAAGCTGGTCGCCGCCGCCACCAGCCAGAAGGCCGCGAGCCTCGGCATATGTGCCGTAGGATTTACCAGTGACGCCACGGCGAAGATTGTCAACAACGTATTGGCCGCCGCCCTGGCTGCCGCGTGCACGATGCCCTCTTACAAGTCAAAGGCAGCGCCGCCGCGCATCAAGAGCATCCGGCTCCTTGGGCTGAGTGAGAAGCTCGACACCACGCGCACCGAAGCCGAGGCGAAAGGCAACAACCTTGCCCGCTGGTTGGCCGCCCAGCCGCCGAATAAGCTGGATGCGAAAAACTACACGGCACTCGCGCGGCGCATGGCAAAGGAACGTGGCTGGCAGTTCCAACGTTTTGGCCAGAAGGACCTGGAACTGCTGAATGCCGGTGCGTTTCTGGCGGTCGCTCAGGGCAACGACGACGACAGCGCCGCGATCGTCAAACTCAGCTATCGGCCGGCGAGCAAGGATGCGAGGCCGGATCTCAGCCTGGTTGGCAAAGGCATTATTTTTGACACCGGCGGCACCAACCTCAAACCGTTTGCGTCGATGCTCGACATGCACGGCGACATGCAGGGCAGCGCGGTCGCACTCGGCGCATTACTTGCGATCAGTGAGTTGCAGTTACCCATCGCCGTTGACTGTTGGCTCGCGCTAACGGAAAACCGCACGGGGCCGAAAGCCTACAAACCGCAGGATGTCGTCACGGCCGCAAATGGCAAGACCATTCAGACCGTACATACGGACGCGGAAGGACGCATGGCGCTGGCTGACACCCTGGTTCTGGCAAGTCGCGAGCAGCCCGGGCTGATGCTGGACTTTGCGACGTTGACAGGTGCCTGCATAAGCGCGATCACCAAGCGCTACTCGGGCGTATTCACCAACCAGCCCGATCTCCACGAGCGCCTGCGGCAAACGGGCGAGCGCTGTGGCGAGCGAGTGTGGCCATTTCCGATCGGCAAGGAATTCCTTGATGACCTCAAGAGCACGACGGCCGACCTGTCGCAATGTTCAATCAAAGCGGCAGGCGATCATATCCTGGCGGCCAGTTTTCTCGCCGAGTTCGTGGAAATGGATACGCCGTGGGTGCACATGGACCTTAGCGCCGGCGAATACGAAGGCGGACTCGCCCATGCCAATTCCAAATTTACCGGTTTCGGCGTCCGCTACACCCTGAGCGTCGTGCTTGACGAGAATCTGTTCAGGGCAAACGACTAGGTGACCGACACGATCAAAATGGCAGACCGCTTCCGCGGTTTTCTGCCCGTGGTAGTCGACGTCGAGACCGGAGGCTTTAACTGTGTGACGGATGCGCTGCTCGAAGTTGCCGTTGTGCTACTGGTGATCGATCCGGACGGGTACTTAAGACGCGATGAGACTATTCGCTACCACGTAAAGCCGTTTGCCGGGGCCAACATGGAACCGGCGTCGCTCGCCGTGAATGGCATCGATCCGCATCACCCGTTGCGCCCTGCAATCGACGAGCGCGACGCCCTGCAGCGAATATTTCGGGAAGTCCGGCGCTCGGTACGTGAGCAACGCTGCAGCCGCGCCGTATTGGTCGGACACAACGCTCATTTCGACCTCGGCTTCATGAATCAGGCCGTGGCGCGCACCGCTATCAAACGCAACCCGTTTCACCCGTTCAGTTGTTTTGACACCGCGACGCTGTGTGGGATCGCATTTGGCCAGACCGTGCTGGCGCGCGCCGTGATCGCATCCGGCCTCGAGTGGGACGAGTCGCAGGCGCACTCCGCCTCTTACGACGCGGAGATGACAGCCAATCTGTTTTGCGAAGTGGTTAATCGCTTTAGAAACATTTTTGAGACGAGCTTCAGAAACGCGCCTCCGCAGCCCTGAGGCCCGGCATTGCGTTTATTCGTCGAGTAATTTCTGCAGCTCGCCCGAGTTGTACATTTCCATCATTATGTCGGATCCGCCGATCAACTCACCTTTGACGTAGAGTTGCGGGAACGTCGGCCAGTTAGAGTACTCTTTCAAGCCTTCGCGAACTTCCGGGTCTTCAAAGATATTGACGAAGGAGTACGGCTTGCCGATGGCGTTAAGGGCTGCAACGGCCTGCCCTGAGAATCCGCATTGCGGAAAGTCCGGTGAGCCTTTCATGTACAAAAGGACATCGTGTGACTTGAGTTGCTCTTCGATTCTGGATTTTACGTCCACATTGTCTACCTGCTGTGATGCGACTTCGTAAGATGGAGTCGCCGATTATAAATTCAATAGGTGAGGCTCACTTTCAGGTGCTGTGATCCACAACCTCAATAAGGTTATTGACCGCCTTCACTTCCTTTGTTCCCTTCGCGATGGTCTCAGCCTGGTCCCGCGCGATGTGGCTGCCCACTGTACCGGTCAGAGTCACCGTGCCCTCGTAGGTGCGAACGCCGATGCTGAATACGCTCACGACCGAGTCGGCGGCGTACTTGCCCTTGATCTTGGTCGTGATAGCAGAGTCCGATGCGACAACGCCAGCCGGACGCTCATCCTTGCCAAGCTGGTAACCGCCAACCGCGGCCCCGCCCACCATCAGTGCCGTACAGCCAGACAGGACCAGAAAACTTGCAACTACAATGAGAATTCGCATCGCCACTCTCCATAATGATCAGCGGATTGTAGGTCAATCTTTGAGCCGATGTGCCGCCAATTCGTCAATCACCGCCCACTGCTCTGCCGCGCTCATCAGCGCCCAACCGGAAACCTGCCGCAAGGTTCGGCCACAACCGAGACATCGCTGCTTGTCGTCGAGTGTGCAGATCAAAATACACGGCGACAAAGGCCTGCTCGATCTGTCGGTATCCTGACTGTTCTTGGTCTTACTCATTGATTTATAAATCAGTTAGTTACGAAGTCTTTCTAGAATTCTTGTCGCGAAGTTTGCCGGCTGGGTGACAACGAAAAACACTCACCTTTCAAAGCCGCAGTCTCTATAATACCGCCAACCAAAAAAAGCGCGATGGATCGCTGCTAAAAAATCATTCAGAAAACACCTGGAGAAACTAGCGATGAACCCCTTGAAGAGCATTGGCGGCACTATCATTGGCGGCTTCGTGCTGGCCATCATTATCATGCTGGTCACAAGAGGCAATCACATGGTCGCAGGCGTCAGCGCTAATGCCATCATTATCTGGCTGCACGTGCTGTCCGGCATTACGTGGATCGGTCTTTTGTATTACTTCAACTTCGTGCAGGTGCCAGCACTCGGTGAGGCTGCCGGTGATGAAGGTGGGCCCGGTGGCGCCGGGATCGCGAAATACGTCGCGCCACGTGCGTTGTGGTGGTTTCGCTGGGGTGCACTGGCAACCTGGCTGACAGGCGCAGCGTTCCTGTTCCACAAAGGCCAGTTTCTGAATGCGTTCCTGCTCGGCCTGAACACCGACCCGATCAATCAGTACGCGATGACCATCGGTGTTGGTGCCTGGCTCGGCACGATCATGCTGTTCAACGTCTGGGTCCTGATATGGCCCAACCAGAAGAAGGTGCTGGGAATGGTGGAGGCCACCGCTGATGAGGTCGCCAAAGCAAAAAACACGGCGTTCCTCGCGTCTCGCTCCAACACACTGATGTCCATACCAATGGTCATGAGCATGGTTGGTGCCGGCCACGGCTGGTTAATGTAGCAGCAGCAAGTAGATTTTTTCCGAAGCCCGGCCGCTGCGTCGGGCTTCTTTTATTGTGAGATAGCGATGCACCTCACCGACCGCACCAGGCAATCAATTGGCCCAACTGTCGCACAGGCGCTGGCCGAGGATGTCGGCGACGGCGATCTGACGGCCGCGCTGATCGACGCCGACGCTGTGGTCGGCGCAACCATATTCACGCGGGAACCCATCATCCTTGCAGGCCAGTTGTGGGTCGATGAGGTCTTCGCGCAGCTCGACGAGCGGGTCATCATTGACTGGTATATCGGCGATGGCCAGTCGGCCGACACCGACGATGTCATCTGCAAGCTCGTGGGGCCGGCACGCGCCCTGCTGACGGGCGAACGTACCGCGTTGAACTTCCTGCAAACCCTGTCAGGTGTTGCCACTGTCACGGCGAAGTTCGTAAAAGCCATAGCGGGCACCGGCGCGACGATTCTGGATACCCGCAAGACACTGCCCGGCCTCAGACTTGCACAAAAATACGCGGTCACCTGCGGCGGTGGGAAGAACCATCGGATCGGACTTTTTGACGCCGTCCTGATCAAGGAAAACCACATTAAGAGCGCCGGCGACATCGCCACTGCCTTGCAAAAGGCGGGCGCGTTTGGTGACGACATTCTGATTGAGATCGAAGTCGAAGATCATGACGGTCTCATTGCGGCGCTGGACGCAGGTGCGCAGCGAATCCTGCTCGACAATTTTTCACTGGATGAGCTGCGTCGCGCGGTTGCGACGAACGACAGCTACGGCTACGTTGCCGCTGAGCTGGAAGCATCAGGCAACATCACGCTTGAGTCGGCTCGGGCAGTGGCCGAGACCGGGGTGACTTACCTGTCGACAGGAGCGCTCACGAAAAACGTGCAGGCGGTCGACCTGTCACTGTTATTCAAAATCGACTGAGTGACCTCAGAATCGCGGACTCAAGCCACCGCCCGCGTGACGCGTTTCGGCTCGGAGACACCGTAACCCTGCGCATAGTCGACGCCCATCCCGCGCAGCATCGTGATGATTTCCTCGTTCTCCGCAAACTCGGCGATCGTTTGCTTGCCGGTCAGATGACCGA
>JBATID010000393.1:0-1901 GCA_049667545.1 Woeseiaceae bacterium | reverse complement strand
GGCTGAATACGGATCGTTTGCTTGTTCAGCGCCGTGGCGACGAAATTCGCTACCTGTTATTTCTGTATTTCGGTCGGGTACAGGATGGGCTGTCTCAGTTCACCATGCGCGATCTGGGTCTGGTGCGTACCCAGGACTTCGGCGAAAACTACGAGCCGCGTTATTCAGACCGGGTGGAAGCGGAACAAAACTACTTCTATCGGCTGCAGCTGCATCGATTGCATTCGGCTGATGCAGTGGGCCTGGCGAGGCTGGCCGACCACACATCGAACTGGCCCGAACCCGACTTTGCGAGCAGCGCAAGTGCCAGGGACAAGCTTGCATATTCGCTGGGCCGTGCGCTGGAGCGTTCTGGTGATTTGTCCGCTGCGCGGCTGGTGTACGCGCTTGGCGAATCTGCCAAGTGCTCGGAGCGTCTTGTTCGAGTCTTGTTGGCGCTTGGTGAGCGCAGCGTCGCGGAACAGCTTCTTCTGCGTTGCATTGAGAAACCGCGCAGTGAGGACGAGGCGATCATGGCCGAGGACTTGTATGCGCGAAAATTTCGGCAGAAGCGCACGTCGACGCGCACAGACGAATTGCGGGCATCAGAGACGATCGATATTGACGAGTCCAACAGCGGTTCGCCCGAGCGCGCGGCTATCGACTACTTCAAGCGGCAGGGCCTTACCGCTTATCGCACCGAAAACCTGCTTTGGCGAACCTATTTTGGTCTTCTGTTCTGGGATGATTTGTTCGCTGACGACAATACAACACTGCATTCGCCCTTTGATTTTCTGCCATCATCACTGGCCGATGGCACCTTCTACACTCTCAACGCGGAACGGGTCGAGAGTCGCCTGGCCATCATCGACGAGCCGCGGTTGTTGAAGACGGAACTGCTCAGGGCCAGCACCGCCAACTATGGCAAGGCCAACGGCGTGTTTCGCTGGCGCCGATCGATACTGGAAGCGCTGTTCGCGTTCGTTGACCATGCAGCGCAGGAGCCAAGCCGGCGCATGCTGCGTCGACTAAGCCAGGCGTATAAAGACGCACGCTACGGTTATCCGGACCTGTTGGTCCTCGATAAAGATGGCCCGCGCTTCGTAGAGATAAAGGCCGAGGGTGATCAACTGCGGCAAAACCAGCTACTGCGTCAGCAACAGCTTCGCGATGCCGGTTTCCGTGCTGACGTTGTCCGTATTCGTTGGATTCTCGACCCAAACCAGGCGTACGTGGTTGTTGATGTAGAGACAACCGGCGGACGCGGCGATCAGCATCGGGTCACGGAAATCGGTGCTGTCAAGGTCATCAACGGCGAGGTCGTCGAACGTTTCCAGACTCTATTGAATCCGCAGCGGGCAATACCCAGCGGTATTACGCGCCTGACCGGCATTTCGGCACAGATGGTTACCGACGCGCCCCTGTTCTCGGACATAGTCGATGAATTCGAGGCATTGATGCAGGACGCTATTTTCGTCGCCCACAACGTAGACTTTGACTATGGCTTTATCGCCCGCGAGTTCAAGCGTATCGGCAGGCCTTTTCGCCACCCAAAGCTTTGCACCTGTGCATCAATGCGAAAGTTATACCCCGGTCACAAGTCCTATAGCCTCGCAGCGTTATGTGACAATTATGAAATAGCGTTGCGGCAGCACCACCGTGCACTCTGCGATGCCGAGGCGGCCGCCGAGCTGTTGCTGTTGATCAACGAAAAACGCGTAGCGGTGTGCTGATTTCCAGCTGGGCCTGCTGGCGTATACCGAGCACCATCCCGTTCCCTTAACCGCCTGCGTCAGAACCCCAGATTTCCTGGAGTCTTTTGTCCCGGCCACAACTCCAGCGATAAGTTTTATAGCGAATCGGGTTTTTCTTGTAGAAGTCTTGATGCCCGCTTTCGGCGCCACGAATTGGGAAGAAGGTGC
>JBATID010000392.1:0-1880 GCA_049667545.1 Woeseiaceae bacterium | reverse complement strand
GTCTGGACCAACAGCGCGGTTGCCATTTCCACCTGTGATGACTGTTACGTGTCCAACACCGCCACGGCGGACATCGAGATCATCGAAGACACGTTGTTCGATCTTGGCACGATCATCGGCAAGGTGTTCTACGATGCCGACGAAGACGGCTGGCAGGATGCCGGCGAGGCTGGCATTGCCGCGGCGATGGTGGCACTGGATGATGGTACATATGCGCTGACCGATAAATTTGGTCGCTATCACTTCCCGGCCGTGAAGCCCGGACAGCGTCTCGTGAAGATCAACCTGAACAGCCTCGCTGGTCGCGCGACTGCCACCAACGACAAGACGCAGATCCTCAACGTCACGCCAGGCCTGCTCGCCAAGGCTAACTTCGGCGTCATTCTCGACACGGTGGATGCAGCCATAGGTGCCGATGGCAAGCTGGGCGTGATGGTGGACAGCGCGACGACGGCACCGCCGATCCTGATTAACGGTAGCACGGTCGCGATGAGTCTCCTGGTCAACGGCCAGCCGGCAGCGCTGGCGACGGCCGACGTCCGGTTGAGCACACGCCAGCTGGACGACGTTGTCGAACTCGAGGCTGGCAAGCTGGCGAGCCCCATACGATTCACGACGGATGCCAACAAATCTGTCGAGACATGGGAGCTGCTGGTGTCGTCGTCACAGGGCGAGGTTATTTACACGCGCGCGGGCGATCGGCAGGTACCGGCAGTGATTGAGTGGGACGGTATTGGCGACAGCGGCAGGCTTATAGCCGGCGGCGACGTCTATACCTACCAGCTGACGCTGATCACGGCCGGTGGCGAAACACTCACGAGCAATCGGCGAATTTTCGGCGTCAACCGTCGTAACACCGTCGCGCTGAACCTCGCAGGCGGTGCGTTTGTTACCGGCTCGCACGAACTGACGAGCAAAGCAAAAACACTTCTCAAGCAGACCGCCGAGGCGATCCGTGCGTATCCCGACGAGGTCATCTTCATTGCCGGGCACACCGATTCGGTTGGCACCGCGGAAAGTAACGTGGCGCTCGCCGAGCGACGGGCTCGGTCAGCGTTTAAGTACCTGACGACCACCGAGCAGATTCCGGAAGACCGCTTCGTTATCCAGGCATACGGCGAGTCCCGCCCGATCGCCGATAACGAGACCGCCTGGGGCCGCGAACTGAACCGCCGCGTTGAGATCAATGGCGACCTGCGCAAAGTCGACATGGCGAAGAACTACGATCCGTACCGTCAGCCGCCGCTGGTCCGTATCGATGGACGCGAGGTGCGGGTTGACGACAATGGCCGCTTCGCCGCTGAACTGGACGCAGGCGCCGCTCAGGATTCGATGCAGGTGCTGCTGGCCACGGCCCAGGGCGGCAGCATAGCGACGACGATCCCGTTGCCGACGATCAAGGTTCTCGAGCCGAGTGATACTTTTGCCATTCCCTACGAGGAGCAGCTCGCCGGGCAGTGGTTCGCCGATTCGACGCCGCCGCAAGACGCCGTGCTGACGACCAGCCTGCGGGCGCAGACGGAGCCGGGCAATACCGTCGAGCTCGATGGCGAAGAACTCCCGGTCGACGAGAGCGGCCGGTTTGAGTCCCTTATCAAGGTGCAGCCGGGTGACAATTACTACGGTATCGTCGCGCGCAACCCGATGGGCATGCTGCGCATCGCCAACCTGCGCTTGTCAGTGACCGACACGGTCGATGGCAAACCGGCCGTCGTTGTTGAGCCGATTCCGCAGCTCGCACTGCAGTTACCACCGCGCGGCGTGCCGATGACGAGTTCCCGTCTGATCGTGCCGGGCAAAACGGTGCCAGGCAATCGTGTCTACGTGAACGACACCGAAGTCGCCGTGGATGCGGCCGGCGACTTCGTTCTAACGATGGC
>JBATID010000391.1:0-3618 GCA_049667545.1 Woeseiaceae bacterium | reverse complement strand
GTGGGGTGAAACCCCCGGTTGTTGTAAATAAAGTCGACGAAACTGGCCGCCGAACGTCACGTGTTGACCGAGAAAACCGGTGTAACAATTTGATAAGTCGATGAAAGTAATGGAAAAAATGCGCTATTCGGTGCAACCGACATAACGGCGCCCGCGGCAGGATCTGCAATCAAAGGCGCGGATATGGGTGTTTTAGACCCAATTTTTCAGATTATTGTCAAATTACTCGACACCGGGCGCCTCGCCGGCGCGCTGGATGAGGCCTGCAACGCTGAAAAAGCGGCCGTTTCTGACAACCGCCACGACATCGAGGCTGTCATCGATATTGTTGAGCGGATCGCCATCAACCAGAACGAGGTCGGCGACCGCGCCCACCGCGATCCGGCCCAGGAACGGATCGGCGCCGAGTGCGGCGGCGGCGTTGACACCGGCGGCTCGCAATACCTGTTCGGGTTTTAGCCCGGCGGCGACGCGTGCACGAAGCTCGGCGTGCAGGGCGAGGCCGGGCGGCAGGCCGTTATTGTGACTGCCCAACTGTAACGACGTGCTATTCGTGGTGTTGACCGGCGCTCGCGCGAAACGACGTGCTACCGGTTCTGCAGCACCCAGCAGTCGTGCCTGTCGTGTCGCCAGGAGGTCCGGCATACCCGGCGTCTGTGAATCGGCGATGGCCGGTGCCGCGCTGCCTAGCCAGAGCTGTGCGCTCAGCAGCCGCGGACCGGGTGCCTCCTTGCCGGACCAGCGCTCGTTCCAGCGGGCGGCTGCCTGCGCATCGACGACCATCGTGGTGACGCCCGTTGTCAGCAGCAATGCGCCGTAGCGATCGTCCGGCGCGGCCGGCAGATCCGTGTTCGAGTCAATAAGGCCCGGGATGACGGTCAGGTCTCCAAGGTCAATGACAATATCGTCGGCACGTGCCTGGTGCGGCTCGACGGCGACAATACGTCCGCCCTCGATCACGATGTCACTGTCGTAGCGATAGCCGCTGGCTACGCCGTCAAACAGTCGCGACGCCCTGATGATGATTCGTCCCTGCGGCTCATCAATGCGCGGCAGCGGCCGCCGGGCAGGCGTGACCAGCTGCTGTGCCGGCGCCGCCTGCCGTTTTGCCCGAAAGGGCAGTAACGCGGACTGCCACGCATCGAACTGACGCAGGCGAATCCTGCCGTCGGCGGTGTATAGCATTTGATTGCGGTTGCGCCAGCTGACCGGCGCACGTTCAAATTTCTCGTGATTCGCGTAACTGCGTACCAGTCTTGGCTCGGCGAGAATCACCATCTCCAGGCTGCTGCCAGACGGGCGTTCGGTAAGAAACGTGATGAGGCTGCCATCCGGTCGCCACGAAGGTGCCGCGAGCGGCTCTGTCGACGTCAGCAAGGTTTCCTCGGGCTCTGCCCGTCGTCGCAGAATCAGCGACCATATTCCATCAAGATGATGCACGTAAACGAGATCCTGCCCGTCCGCCGTCCAGGCGGCTTCCGTTTCGTCGCCCATGCGGCTGCTAAGCCGCCACTGGATGCCGGTCGGCAGGTCGACTTCCCAAAGGTCCAGCCCGGACCCGGATCTTTCCGAGGAGAATACGACGCGCTTGCCATCCGGATGCCATGCCGGATACACGTCAGCCGGACCGTCGCCGCCGATCCTCGTCGTCATGCGCCTGGCGGTGTCGTAAAGCCACAGTCCGGCTACGCCGTCAGCAGTGGCACCAAAGACAATGCGCGACGCGTCTGCTGACCAGCGCGGCATATATGCCGCCCGTATTTCGCGGGTTACCTGTTTTGCTTCGAGGCCGTTCGCGGGGACAATCCAGATGTCCCCTTCGAGGCCGAGAGCGATGCGGCCGTCGCTGGAGATCTCCGCCGTCAGGCCGGCGCTGCTGGTGATGGTCTCGCCAACTGCAACGCCGGACGCGACGATGATCAGCAACCCTGTGACTAGCGATCTTGGGATCAGCCACCCTGCGATGGCTGCTACGACTCTGCGTGCCATCGTCATCTGCCCGACACGAATACTCCGCCTTCGCGCCGCGGATCGGCAGCGGCGTCGAAGCCCTTGGCCTGGTCAAAGACAGCTGCCCCGACACCGCCGAAATACATCACGATTTTCGGAAATTCTTTCAGCGGCAAATCGAGCTCTGGCAAGTCGAGACCGGCTTCGGCCATCAGTTGAATGACCTCGCCGCTGGTATCAACGTGCACGCGTGGATGCGCGATTGCATCTCGCAGTGGCATTTCAAAGTACAGGTAATTGATTAGAAACTGCTGTAACGCTGTAGTGATGCGGTCAGCGCCTGGCGAGCCAACAGCAAGCACGGTGCCGCCGCCACGCGCGACGCAGGGTGCCATGTTGGAAGGCAATCTTGCGCCGATGGGACCGGCATCAAGACCGCGCCGGTTAAGCTCGATCTCGCCCAGGCAATTATTCAGCCACAAGCCCGTACCGGCGGGCATTTCGCCGGAGCCGTAGCCGGACGAGGCCGTGATCGAACAGCCGTTACCGGCATCGTCCACGACCGACGTGTGCACCGTTGACGCCGATGTCCAGCGCGCGAGCAGCTGGCCGCTGCGAACAGACTCGAGCAAGCGGGCAGCGGCGAGGGATACATCGTCGGCCAAATCCATATTGTGGCGGCGAAAATCAAGGCAGGCACGCTGCGTAGCGATAAGCTGCGCGAGCGCCGCGCGGCTCCAGCGCTTGTCGGGAAGGTCTGCGCACGCGAGCAGCATGGCCGCAAGCACGCTGCCTCCCACCGCCGGTGGCGGATTACTCGCGATGCACCACTCACCCATGTCGATCATCATGGGCTGGCGTTCGATGGCACGGTAGTTGGCAAGATCTGCGGCCGTCAGCATGCCGCCGCCCTCGCGGCAGTGGCGCGCAATCGCGGCAGCGATATCGCCCTCGTAAAAAACACGCGCGCCGTCTTCGGCTATCGCCTCAAGGCTGTCTGCAAGGTGTGGCACGATGACGCGGTCACCGGCGTCCAGCAGCGTGCCATCGTCGTGGTGCAGGGCGGCAAAGCCGTCTGCACTGCGATTGAAGATGCAATCGGCCGCGTAACCGAGGTAATAACGGCAGGCTGCCGACAGTGGAAAGCCTCCGCGACACGCACGAATCGACGGTTCGAATATTGTGCGCCAGGATACGCTGCCGTATTTCTTCCAGGCGTGTTCGACCGCGGCCAGCGTGCCCGGGATGGCGACAGCGCCGGTGCCCGCCAGCGTCTTTACCCCGCCACCGTAATTGACATCGACCGGCACGGCGCCGCCTTTGCGTTGCCGTTCGTCGAGTCCGGTACCCGGTACCGCCACGTTGCCGTCAACAGTGACCGGGTCGCCCGCGGCCGGCCAGATCGTTATGAACGCGCTGCCGGCGAGCGCGCAGACTCCGGGTTCGGTATTGATGGTGACGAGTGCTGCAGCGAGCGCACAGTCCACGGCATTGCCGCCACCGTCCGCAACTTCCCGTGCCGCGTCCGCGGCGCGTTGCGAGGTTGTCGCGACAGCAATCTGGCTCACTTGAGTTCCGTGTTCTTGATGGCTTCGAACGCGTCCGTCAGAAATGAATTACTGAGCGAATGCTTTTGCCTTCGTGCATGAGGTCAAAGGCCCGGTTGAT
>JBATID010000390.1:0-3775 GCA_049667545.1 Woeseiaceae bacterium | reverse complement strand
CTGTCACGCAGTCGTCGACCAGCATCAGCGACACGGTTGTCGCCTACACGGTCGAGGCCGCAAGCACGGCAACAGCGGGCGCCGATTACTCGGCACTCTCTGGAACGGTAACGATTCCGGCCGGTTCGACATCGGCGACTATCGACGTCACCGGTATCGTCGCGGACTCGCTGGTCGAGGGCGATGAAGATGTCCAGATCACGCTCGGCAGCATTACGGCCGGCGACCCTGGCATTACACTCGACGCCGCCAATGACAACGCCGCCATCAACATTCTGGATAGCGATACGGCCGAAGTCAGCATCGCAGCAACAACGGACGGCAACGAAGCTGGTCCGATCGACGGCGTCTTCACGGTTACACAAAGCAACGTCAGCACCAGCGACACGCAGTTGAGCTACAACGTGGCAGGTACAGCAACGAGCGGCAGCGACTACACGCCACTTACCGGTACGGTAACCATTCTTGCCGGTGACACGAGCACGCCTATTATCGTTCCGGTTGTCGATGACGGCATTTCGGAACCTGCCGAAACGGTCATCGTCACGTTGACGGGTGTTACGGCCGGCGCGGCCGGCGTCAGCGTGGCTGCCAGCCCGGATGACAGCGCAACGCTATCGATTCTCGACAACGATGCCAACCTGATCACGACCAAGACGGTCAACAACCCAACGCCGCTCGAGGGCGATACCGTCGTCTACACGATCACGGTAAGCAATGGCGCCAGTGCGCCGGTGACCAACGTCAGTCTCACCGACGTGTTGCCAGCGGGCGTGACCTATGTCGGCGATGACAGCGCCGGCGCCTACGACAACACGACGGGCGTGTGGAACATCGGCAACCTGGGTATCGCAGCACCAAACGATGTCGCTACGCTGAACATCACCGCCACCGTCGACGCGGGCGCGAGTTCGCTGGCGCAGCCGATCGTCAATACGACCACGGCCGCGACCGGTGACCTGTCGGATGGCGACACATTGGGCGACGTGCTGACAGCGGGCATCACGGTCGATAATAACGCCGATCTGATAACCACAAAGGTCGTGGATAACCCATCGCCAATCGAGACCGGCACGATCATCTACACGCTGGCGGTAGTCAATAACGGCGCGGCACGCGCAACCAATGTCAGCCTGACTGACGTTCTGCCGGCCGGCATCAGCTACGTCAGTGATGACAGCAGCGGGACGTACGATGCTGTCACCGGTCAGTGGGCGATCGGCACGCTCGAAAATGGCGAGACGGCGACGCTGAATCTTACGGCGACGGTGAACATCGGCGCTGGCGCACTGGCGCAACCGATCAGCAACGTGACGACGGCGGCCATCGGCGACCAGCCGGATCCGGATACGACCACGGATGATCTCAGCGAAGACGTTACCGTCAACTACAACGCCGACCTGGTCACCGCCAAGACCGTCGACAACTCAGCGCCGTCGATCGGTGATTCGGTAGTGTACGCGCTGACAGTAACGAATAACGGTCCCGCCCCGGCGACCAACGTCAGCCTCACCGACCTGCTGCCAACCGGTGTGAGTTACGTCAGTGACGACAGTGCTGGCGCCTACGACAGTGGCACCGGCTTGTGGACTGTCGGCGATCTCGCAAACGGCGAAGTTGCCACACTGAGTATCACGGCGCTCGTGACCGTTGATGCAATATCACAGCCGCAACCCATTACCAATACGGCGACGGCAGCAACGAGCGACCAGGTTGACCCGGATATCACGACGGATGACCTCAGCGAAGACATCTTCGTCACCGTGGTTGACCCCGATCTGATCCAGCTGGTGAAGGCCGTCGGCTCCGACCGCGCCGTTCCCGGCGGGATCGTTAGTTACAGCATCGAGATACGTAACAACACGGCCTTCCCGATCAATGGCACATTTATTAACGACACACCGGCACGTGGCTTCAAGTACATGGCTGGTACCGCGATGCTCGATGGCGTGCCGATCAGCGATCCCAGCCGCGGACTGCCGCTGGTATTCGATGTCGGTACGCTCCCTGGCCATGTCGATGCGAATGGCAACGGCATTGCCGATCTGGGCGAGGCTGGCTACAGGGTGCTTAGCTACCGCATGGTCGCCGGTTCCGGCGTGACACCGGGCGTCTGGAGCAACAGCGCCGTGACGACGCTGGACTGCGAGGACTGCGTCGTATCGAACACGGCAACTGCCGACATCGAAATTGTCCAGGACACGCTGTTCGATCTCGGCACGATCATCGGCAAGGTGTTCTACGACGCGAACGAAGACGGCTGGCAGGATCCCGGCGAGGCCGGCATTGCAGCCGCGATGGTCGCACTGGACGATGGTACATACGTGCTGACGGACGCCTTCGGCCGCTACCACTTCCCGGCCGTCAAACCCGGTCAGCGGCTATTGAAGATTAACCTGCACAGTCTTGCCGGCGCCGCGGTGGCAACCAATGACAAGACGCGCATACTGAATGTCACGCCGGGCCTGCTTGCCAAAGCGAATTTCGGCGTGAAGATGGAGACGGTGGACGCCGCCATCGGCGCCGATGGCCTGATCGGCGTAAACGTCGACAGCGAGACGACGCTGCCGCCGATCCTGATTAACGGCAGTACAGCGGTACCGACGTTGCTCGTCAACGGCGAACCGGCGTTTATCGCCACTGCCGACGTGATCCTGGGTACGGCGAAGCTTCAGGACGTTGTCGAGTTGCAGGGTAGCGCGCTCGCGGCACCGATACGCTTCACGACCGATGTCGATGATCAGCTGGATGTCGAAAGCTGGCAGCTGCAGGTTGTTAACTCTCAGGACGAAACGATATTTGCACGCGATGGCAGCGGCAATCCGCCCGAGGTCATCGAGTGGGACGGTATTCGTGACAACGGCAAGTTGATCAGCGGTGGCGAGGTTTACACCTACCAGCTCACGTTGTCGTCGGCAGACGGGCACGCACTGTCGAGCAGTAAGCGCCTGTTCGGTGTCAATCGTCGTAATTCAGTTTCGCTGAATCTCGCGGGCGGTGCCTTTATTACCGGGTCTCACGAGCTGACGGTCAGAGCCAAGGCGCTGCTAGCCGACACGGCCGAGGCCATTCGGGCGTATCCGAATGAAACCATCGTCATCAGCGGTCACACCGACTCGGTCGGCACAGACCAGAGCAACGCAGCGCTGTCCGAGCGTCGTGCACGCTCAGCATTCAATTACCTGACGGCGGTTGAGAATATCCCGGCAGAGCGTTTTGTTGTCGAGGCCTACGGTGAATCGCGGCCGATCGCCGACAACGACACCGCGTGGGGTCGCGAGCTCAACCGTCGTGTGGAGATCAGCGGCGACCTCAGCAAAATGGATCTGGCGAAGAACTACGATCCCTATCGCCAGCCCCCTGGCGTGCGCATCAATGGCAAGGACTTCGGCGTCGATGACAATGGCCGATTTGCCGGTGAACTGGCCAGTGACCAGGTGAACGACTCCATGCGCGTGCTGCTCGGCACGTCACAGGGCCGCACGGTGGAAACGATTGTGCCGCTGCCGACTATCGAGGTGCTGTCGCCGAGCGGCGCCTTTGCCATCGCGTTTGACAACGATGTGTCGGAAGACGGTGGCAGGCTGACGACCGAACTGGCTGCGCAGACAGAGCCCGGCAACACCATCGAGCTTGACGGCGAACCGCTCGAAGTCGACAGCGAGGGACGCTTCTCGGCCGATATAACGGTTCGACCCGGCGAAAACTATTACGGGCTGGTTGCGCGCAACCCGATGGGCATGCTGCGTATCGCCAACCTCAGGCTGCTCGTTAA